>JALVRC010000064.1:0-897 GCA_027025255.1 Caldifarciminota bacterium | reverse complement strand
CCGATGGAGTGGTTGAGGAGTACAAAATGGATTATAAGACAGGAAATCGTCTGGGATAGAATGATAGCCGCAAACATAAGGGGTTGGAGGTTCTGGCAAGTAGATGAACGTATCTATTGGTTGTATAAACCAAAGGATGGGCACATTATTGGAAAGGAGTTGAAATCAAAACACGCTTTACTAACATCTATATGGCGATTCCCACCTGAAAATAATAACCCCCATCCTGCCCCGTTTCCTTTATCATTACCGACAAGAGCAATTTATTCTATAATGGACGAGAAAAAAGGAGGAATTATAATAGATCCGTATTGTGGAAGTGGTACTACACTATTAGCAGCAAAAGTTTTAGGACATCATTATATTGGGATTGATGTATCTCATGATTATGTAGGGTATGCTAAAAAGAGATTAGATGATTATAAAAAAGAAATTCCTGCTGTAAAGAAAGAAATTTTAAAGCATATAGTAAAAAAAACATTTAAAGATAGAAAAGAAAAAGGGGAATTTGTAGGAAGATACAGAAAAGCTAATACCAATAAGGGCGGTAAAACGCTATCGCTATTTGATTATTTGGGTGGAGAAACTGAGAACAAATGAACAAACTTCCTACAACAGGCGGCTATCTGGCTTCGTTTCACTCCGCCCAAATCCTTCGTTGTCGTTCAGAACTTTAGATACCAGCAAAACGTTACCTGCAACCCAAGAAATAGATTAAAATACATGGAAAATAAAAAACGATTTCTGATAAACTCTTGTTTGTTGTATCAGAAAATAATTGAGCAAACTGATAATAATTGCTTAAGAAGGTTTTTAGCTTTTAAAATAATTGTTAACGCTATGTCTTATGAGGATATAGTAAATGACTGTCAATTCCCAGATAAGAGAGAGAATAGG
>JALVRC010000063.1 GCA_027025255.1 Caldifarciminota bacterium | reverse complement strand
TTACAGAATGATTCTTTTCCATCTTTAAATAATACTAGAGTAGGGATTGACATAATTCCCATTTTAGCCGCTAATTCAGAATTCTCATCAACATTAACTTTAGCAATTTTTGCTTTTCCTTCCATTTTAGTAGTAAGTTCATCTAAAATTGGTAACATAATTTGACAAGGACCACACCATTCAGCCCAAAAATCAACTACAACAGGCTTTGATGTCTCTTTAAGCGTATTAAAGAAATTTTCTGCAGTTAGAGTAACTATCTTTGGTAAAGAACGAAGTTTTTGTTCTTCAAGTAATTTTTTTAGTTTTAGTTTCCTCAACCGCTCTAGTTCTTCGTCATCTGACATTCGAACCACCATTTTTATCTTATTTACTTTTTTTACTTTCTAATTAAATAATTTAGTTTTTAAGTATTACTTTTTTGATTTAACTGCAACTATTAAATAGTTTAAAACTTAAATAATGCTTGAGAAATAACAAACAGAGAGGATAAAATAAGTTTGGGTGAATTGTATGCATTTCATAACAAAAATTGTAAAAGGACAATATGGTGACGAATCAATACACAGACACTTCGTTAAATTTGGAAAAGGTGAGTTTGACGGCCCCATTATCAGTATCAGTATCAAAAAGAAGAATGTAACTATGGCATGTACATTTGGTTACGAAGACTTGCTTCTTGATGCATTTACAACATTTATGCAAGATGCAGAGTATAAGGTTACAGGGGTAATTCTGACTCATAAGGATCAATCAGACTTCCTTTCTAGGTTTAATATACCTAACATGCGTTATAAAGCACCGCTTTTTAAAGTGAAAGTTAATACACAACTTACTAGCAATCAAATAAAAGAGTTAGTTTCACAATTACTGTATAAGGATTATTTGTTACTAACAATAAAATCAGTTGATAAAACAGTCAAGGACAACTTTAAGTGTAAAACTACTTTCCCAAAACCTAAAGAACAAGAAGAAGGAGCACTACCAAAAATCGATTTTGCAAAAACAGTTATTCAGAATTCGCCAGATGCAATAACGTGGATTAGAGAACATGTGGTTCCAGATGTAGAAGAGGGAATAGAATTTAAGAAAATAATCGTTCAGAACAAGATAATAGTCAATGAAATAAAGCTCCCACCAGACAAAGATAAGTACTCAGCAGCAGAACTTCGGAAAAAGGCAATACGAGTTGGAAAAATAATTAGAAAAATTACCCTTGACCAAAAAGAAATAGAAAAAGAATATACTTTTGAAGCTTAATAAATAAAATCATTCATTCTTCTTTCTTGTCTTCTTTTAGAGGAACGTAATAATACTCCCCTAATGATTTTTGTTGTCTATCTAATCTTGACCCTTCTTTATTAACTCGAGGGCGCCCAGTATGTGGGTCGCGTCTAAATGTGATATCGATGTCTTTAAGAAACATATTCATACCATCTCTCAGAGGCATTGGCGATAGAGCATGGCCTTCTTTACCTGGTTGTCCCTTAAACACAATTAATCTATCACTTAAACCATCTTGTACGACAATATCGTGCTCTACTATGAATGCAGCTGCCCCTCTACTCTTTATGGATCGACGAATCACCTTCAACATAGCTAAACGTTCTTCTATATCTAGAAATGCACTAGGTTCATCAAATAGATACAAATCAGCCTCACGGCCAACAGTCGCTGCAATAGCAACACGCTGAAGTTCTCCACCGCTTAATACGTTTAGTTCTCGATCCCAGAGATCGTCTAATCTGAAGAATTCTTTAATTTCTTCTAAAACGCCTCTTTCGTCAGCTTTTTTGAGGAGTTCCCCAACTTTTCC
>JALVRC010000062.1 GCA_027025255.1 Caldifarciminota bacterium | reverse complement strand
GTATTTGAAAAACCATATACATCTATTGCCCCGGGCCTGCATGTAGCAGTACAGGAACCACATCCTTTACACAGTACAGCATTGACCTCTGCCACTGTCTTCATCTTACCAAGAACTTTCTTCTCTATAAGAGAAAGAGCATTGTAAGGACAGACATCAACACATAGCCCACATCCAATACATTTTAGTTCGTTAACATGAGAAACTATACCTGAACTTGTTATAGAATCTTTTGAAAGTATAAGAGCAGCCCTTGCCGCAGTAGCCTTTGCCTGAACAATTGCTTCATCTATAAATTTAGGAGAATGGGCAAGTCCAGCAAGAAAAACGCCTTCTGTAGCAAAATCAACAGGTCTTAATTTCATATGTGCTTCAAGGAAAAAGCCATCCTCGTTCAGTGGTATCTTATACAACTTTCCAAGTTTTTCATTATTCTCTCTGTCAGGGACAACTCCATTTGACAGTACAACATAATCAGGTTCAAAAATAACCTTATTCAAAAGAATATGGTCAAATACCTCTATCTTTATCTTTCCATCTTCTTCATAGACCTCTGGTTCTTCTCCTTTATTAAATCTAATAAAAACCACACCTTTTCTTCTTGCCTCACTGTATAACTCCTCTCTCATTCCATAAGTTCTAATATCTCTATAAAGAACATACACATTTGCACCCTTTTCAACTAAATCAATTGCATTTCTTACAGCTCTTGAACAACAAATTCTGGAACACCATGGATGCTCATCATTTCTTGACCCAACACATTGAATCATAACAATACTATCACCTCTTTTTACCTTATCAAAATTGGCTTCAAGTTCCTTCTGAGTTAATACCTTTTCATTCTTACCATACATGTATTCTGTAGGTTTATATTCTTCTGCACCTGTTGTAATTATTACAACACCATGTTCTAACGGATCCTCAACTCCCTTAAGATATGTCTTGAAATTACCAACATAACCTTCTACCCACTCTATGTCTTCATTTTTGTAAACCTCTATATTACTATGAGATTCAACTCTTTTAACTAAATCACTTAAATAATTTCTAGCGTCAAGACCTGTTGTCGTATTCCTTATTTTATTTGCATTCCCACCCAATTTATCACTTTTTTCAACTATAAAAGTTTTATATCCTATATCTGCAAGCTGGAGAGCCGAAATCATACCTGATATTCCTCCACCTATAACAAGAGCGTTTTTATTAACAGGAAGGTTGAACTCTTCAAGTGGTTGTAAGAACTTAGCCTTAAAAACAGACATTCTTACAAGGTCCTTTGCTTTCTCTGTTGCAAGTTCCCACAGATTCATATGAACCCAGGAATCCTGGTCCCTTATGTTTGCCATCTCAAAAAGATATTTATTCAAACCCGCTTCCCTTATAGTTTGCTGGAAAAGAGGCTCGTGAGTTCTCGGAGTACAGGAAGCGACAACAACTCTATTTATATTATGCTCTTTAATTATATCTTTCATCTTCTCCTGAGCATCCTGAGAACAGGTATAAAGATTATCTCCGGCAAAAACAACACCTGGTAAAGTCCCTGCATATTCAACAACATCTTTTACATCCAGATAAGCACCTATATTCCTTCCACAATGACAGATAAACACACCTATCCTTGCAGGCTCATTTCTAACATCTTTTTCAGGTGGATACTCTTTCTTCTCTACTTCACTGCCTTTTACATTTGCAAGTAAGGTCATAACTTCAGATGCAGCCCCACTTGCTTCTGCAACAGTTTCAGGAATATCTTTGGGAGACGAAAAGGCTCCGGCAACGAAAATCCCTTTCTTATCTGTTGTAACAGGAGAAAAAACATTTCTTTCTGCAAATTGATATTTGTTAAGCTTTATACCAAAACTATGAGATAAAGATTTATAAGTCTCAGGAGCTGACAGACCAACTGAAAGAACAACTAAATCATACTTTTCTATTATAAGTTCCCCAGCGTTTTCATAGACAAGAATAAGATTCTTATTTTCATCTTCTCTAATATTCGAGATTCTAAATCTAACAATTTTAATCCCTGTTATGTTTTCTGCTCTATCAACATATTTATCAAAATCCTTTCCGTAAGAACGAACATCCATAAAAAATATCGTTGGCTCAATTTCCGCAGAATGTTCCTTAGCAATAACTGCTTCTTTAACTGCATACATACAGCAGACCGAAGAGCAGTAATCTTTTCCTATCTTTTCATTTCTTGAACCAACACACTGAATAAAAGCAAGTTTCTTAATATGTTTATTATCAGAAGGTCTTACAAGCTCACCTTTAGTTGGTCCTGAAGCTGATAAAATTCTTTCAAATTGAATACTTGTTATAACGTTTGGATACCTGCCAAAACCATATTCAGCAAGAGGAGCTGGGTCATATTCATCAAAACCAGGACTTAAAATAACAGCACCCACCTCTATCTCCTTTTCATGGGTCTCCATATCATGGAAAATAGCCTCTGGTTCACATGCTTTGAGACATTCCATACATTCACTACACCCAACACAGTTAAGACACCTATTAGCCTCTTTTAAAGCCTGAGCTTCTGAAAACCCTTTTACAACTTCATTAAAATTCATCCTCTCTTTAACAGATAACATTTCAGGTGTAGTTCTCCTTATCCTCTCCAACCCATCAAAATCATAATGAACAAAATTCTCATATGGCCCCTTTTCTCTTGAAGCATACAGATCCTTATTGTTCAAAAATCTATCAATTGATACTGCTCCCTCTTTTCCATAGTAAAGCGCTTCAATGAAAGTAGCAGGTCCAAGTATACAATCACCGCCAGCAAAAACTCCCTTGACACTGGTCTCAAATGTAACAGGGTCAACCTCAAATGTTCCCCACTTTGTTTTATTGAACTCTTCAAAACCATCTGAGACAACCTGCTGGGATATGGCTTCAATAACCGTATCAGCTTCTATTTCAAATTCAGAACCTTCTATTGGTATAGGTCTTCTTCTTCCTGATTCATCTGGTTCTCCAAGTTTCATTCTTATTGCTATTATTCTCTCTACCTTCCCATTACCCACAAATTCTAAAGGATTTGCAAGAAGAATAAATTTAATGCCTTCCTCTTTTGCTTCCTCTATCTCCTCTCTATTTGCAGGCATCTCCTTTTCAGTTCTCCTATACAAAATTGTAACGTCTTTACCAAGTCTTTTAGCTGTCCTTGCAGCATCCATAGCAGAATTACCACCACCAACTACAACAACCTTTTCTCCTATGTTAACTTTCTTACCAAGATTAAAATCCATTAAAAATTCAAGAGCACCAACAATGCCTTCAAGCTCTTCGCCTTCTATTTTCATCTTTTTTGATCTGAGGGCTCCTATACCTATAAAAACTGCATCATGCCTTTGTCTCAATTCAGGAAAAGAAATATCTTTACCTATTGTTGTATTGTATTTTATTTCTACACCCATCTTCTCTACAATGGATAATTCCTTAAATAATATATCTCTCGGTAATCTATAAGAAGGAATACCAAAATAAATTGTTCCACCTGGTTTAGACTGAGATTCGTATATAGTAACCCTATAACCTTTTTCTCTCAATTTGTATGCACACATTAAACCTGCAGGACCTGCACCTACTATTCCTACAGATTCCTCTCTTTCTTCCTCTACTTCAGGAACAGGAACCTCTCCTGTTTTACCAAATTCCCTATCCGCTACAAACCTTTTCAGCATATCAATTGCTACTGGCCCATCAAACCTCAATCTCGTACAGTTATCTTCACACGGATGAGTACATATCCTACCTGTTATCAAAGGGAAAGGATTTTTTTCTCTTACAAGATCCAGAGCTTCCTTATACTTTTTATTCCTTATAAGTGCTATGTATCCATGAGCATTCACATGTATAGGACAGGCTGCTCTACACGGGGATTCAGAAATCTTTGTAATAGCAAAAGCAGAAGGCACAGCTTGCTCATAAAGTCTAAAAATTGCTTTTCTTTCTGATAAATTCTCTTCATAGTAGTTAGAAAGTGGGACAGTACATACCTCTGCACAATCACCACAGCCTTTACATTTTTCCAAATCAACGTATCTTGCTTTTTCTCTAACCTTTACCTTAAAATTTCCTGCCTCTCCTTCAATAGATATCACTTCAGTATTACTTAAAAGTTCTATATTGTTATGCCTTCCTGCTTCAACGAGCTTTGGAGAAAGTATACACATAGAACAATCATTCGTAGGAAAGGTTTTATCAAGCTTTGCCATAGTTCCACCAATAGCAAAATCTTTCTCCACGAGATACACTTTTATCCCAAATTCAGCAAGGTCAAGAGCAGCCTGTGTTCCTGCTATACCACCACCTACTACAAGACAAGAACCTTTTTTATTCATCTTTCCTCCTTAAACTTATTAAATATATATATTTTTAAAGCTCTGTCAAGTAATAAAGTAGTTATTTATTTCACGTTAATAAAATAACATAACCCTTTTGGCATTTCAAACATGCATATTTTTGGGAATTATTCCAGATCCTCGCTCATACCCAAGATTAAATCAATTACTTGCTTAACTGTCAGACGTTTTCCCCTGTTTATCTTAACAATGTCTTTAGCTCTTAAACTATTAAGCAACTCCTTTTCAATCTTTTTCAAATCATCATAAAACTCAATAACATTTTTAAACTCATCTCTTATAAAAACTAATATTTTCATAGCCTTAAAAAATTCTTTCTGCAACATAAGAAACTTAATACCAAGCACAAAAAACCTTCCTTTGGTAACTCTATCAGCTATTTGAACAACTAAATCAGAGGCTTTCTTTAAATTATTTCTCATTTTGTCCAGATTCATGAGATTACCGTAAATATGAGCAAGCTCTAAAAGATTCACCATCTCATCTAACTTAATACCAACCTCGTGAATAAACATCAAACCCTCTTCAATATATTTGCATGCTTCCTTGTAATCTTCCTTTTCACTCAAAACAATACCTATTGCAGATAATGTTAAACCTATACCTCTCTTATCTCCAAGTTCTTTTCTAATTTTAAGAGCGTCGTTAAACAATTTCAAAGCATCATCATACTTCTTTTCTTTTCCCATCAAATATCCAATAGACATAAATCCATCAGCAATTCCTTTTTTATTACCTATCTTTCTATTTATCTCAAGACTTTCTAATAAGACCTTCCTTGCCTTTGTAAAATCTCCTTTTTCTTCATACATCTCTCCAAGATTTTCCAAGACCAACCCCTGAATCCAAAACTCACCAATCTCTTTGGCTATTTCTAAGCTTTGCATATATAATTCCTCAGATTTTTCAAGCATCTTTTCTGAAAAATATGCTCTACCAAGATTATTAAGAATAAGAGACAATCTTCTCTTTAATCCCAGTTCCTTTACATCAGCAATTGCCTCTTTATAGTACTCTCTCCCCTCAGGGATATTTCCTGTTAAACAATTTATATTACCTATATTGATTAAAATAGAAACACGAAGACAATCAAAAGATTCCTTTCTTGCAATTTCCAAAGCAGTTTTATATAAATCAAGTGCTTTATTGAAATTCCCTTCCTTTTTTTCAACAATTCCAAGATTATTTAAACAACGAGCTATATACAATTTATTGTTATATGTTTCTGCAAGTTTTAAAGCTCTGTTTATAAGTTCTTTTGCTTGCTTATAGTTTCCTATACAGTGCAACACTTCCAATTTGCCTAAAAGGGCATAAATTTCATCATAACTGTCATTAAAATCTTTTAAAATATCCAATGATTTATCAAAATATCTTTTAGCTTCATCATACAATCCTCTCTTATAAAGTAATGAGCCAAGTTTATTAT
>JALVRC010000061.1 GCA_027025255.1 Caldifarciminota bacterium | reverse complement strand
GCAAATTTCACTTGCAAAGCATTGAAAAATTTGTTGGATTTAATCTTCTTATACCGGGCCCATTTAGAGGGCATATCGGCATATTCTTCATGGATGGCTTGATAGAGTTTATTTTGTTCCTGATAATTCAAACTAGGTGTTTCGGAGCTCAATGTATCCAGCAATAATACGGTCTCAAAAGGTGCTTGATTGGGATAATCCAGCATTCTCAATTTCACTTCTGCAAATTTATACCCGTAACGCTCTACAAACCTGAATATCTCCAGAATTTCAACGATATCGCCATTGGCAATAAATCCGGCAGCTGAGTCTTTGTCTAACCAGAAGTAGTTGTTTTTCACCACCATTAAATAATCCCCGGCATCCAATTCCCTTTCTTTCAGCAAGACTTTATTTCTGATTTGTTGATTATACATATTAGCTCTTTTATTGGAGCGTACAATAATGGCCGTTTCTTCAAAACCTTCTCCGGAATAGGCATATTCTATGGCATCTTGAATGTCGTAGCCATCGATTAATCTCTCTATATCCTTAAAACCATACGTATCAAAAACCAATTCCTTTTCCTCTCCTCCATCGATAATTTTATCCCTGATTTTTGTGGCATTATAAAGAATTCCCGAATCCAATGTTTGCCGGACAATTTCCTTTAGTTCATATTCCTGAATCTCCCGATGGAAATGGCTAAGCAAAAAATCTTTATCGAGAGACGGACTTAAACTCGTGCCCACAGGAGGAAGCTGGGCGGTATCCCCTACCAATATCAACTGATTTCCCCTTCCGGAATACACAAAATCAATCAAATCCGACAACAAAGAGGAGGTGTCCCGTAGATTATCTCCGGACTGCTGTCCGCTAATCATGGAGGCTTCATCTACTATAAATAAAGTATTTTTTAATTTGTTTTTTTTAAGGCTGAATTGAGGTTTTCCAAACTCATCCGTAGAAGGATAATAAAGGTGTTTATGAATGGTATAAGCAGGAACTCCGGCATAGGAGGAAATTACTTTTGAAGCTCTTCCCGTGGGGGCCAACAATACAAATTTTTTTCTAATCTTAGGCAGATTTTTCACCAAAGTACTAATTACCGTTGTTTTTCCCGTTCCGGCATAGCCTTTCATCAAAAATATATCCTGCGGAAACTTGTATATAAAATTTCCCAATCTCTCCAATAATTCATTTTGTGAATTTGTCAAATCATAAGGAAAGTCCAGTTTTAACTGACGAAGAAATCGGGTTTGCTCCATTGAATCCGTTTTATATCAGTGCAAATATAAATTTATCCTGTATAACTTACGAGATATATTTTTATTTTTACAGTGCTTTAACTCTATAAAACAAAACACCTCATCATCAAAAATTATACAGTCAGACCTTGAACCATCAGAAGAATCAAACAGACATTCATCAACAGCAATAAAACCTATCTCTTTTCGCTTAGAATTAATAACTTTAAATTGTCCATTTTCTTCTAAAATATAACATTTTTTCTCTTCCTCATGGTCAAAGATTTCAAAAGCTTCTTTCTTAATAATTTGAAGGCACTCTTTTTCATCTAAATAAGGAAAAACCTCTTTTAGACTATTTATCATTTTTATGTTCTCGATAAATAGTTAAAAGCTCCTCAAAATCATAAGTCATCTCATCACTTATTTCATCTATTTCATTCTCTGAAATAAGTCCTGTTCGACCTTTTATATCTCTAGCCACACCATTTTTAAGATAATAAGCAGAAAAGTCATTAGGATTAATCCATTGTTTTTCATTAATGAGTTTACTAACTTCTTCCTTAGACTCTTCTCCTAAACTTCCTGCTTTATAT
>JALVRC010000060.1 GCA_027025255.1 Caldifarciminota bacterium | reverse complement strand
GAGAAAATAGTAAATAAGAGAAATGTTAAGTCTATACTTTTAAAAGAGTTATCCTTGGAAATGTATGAAAATGATACAGTTTTTTTACACGCATTTGCTAAAAGCCTTGTAAATATTATAAAAGAGTTAAAAAGAGAAAGTTTTACAGAGGAGCTTTCCTCTGTTATAAAAAAAAGATATAGTATAGAGGAGCAGAAAAGACTTAAGGATATTGTTTATGAATTTTCGTCCCCTGAGATATTTGTAAGAACAAAGGATATAGAGCACGAACTTTCCAGAAAAGACCTATCTACAATCATAGAGAAGGGAGAAGTGGTAAGTGTAAAACTTTCACAGACAGGTTTTCATTTACTGTATATGAGTCTTGATAATAGACTAATTTCGAGTATGATACAGAGTTTATGCATAGCACTTATTCTCGTTTTTATCATGATGAGTATTAAATTTAAAGGAGTAAAAAACGGATTGATAGCTATTATCTCTGTAATCTTTACAATTGTTGCCTATCTTGGTATTATGGGCTGGTTCAGTATTCCCCTGGATATAGTAACATCTCTTATAGGACCATTAGCAATTGGTATGGGTATTGATTATACCATTCATATTATGTCTCGTTTAATAAAGGAAAGAGGTAATAAAACCTTAACGGAAGCGTTGAGAACAACTCTTATATCAACAGGTAGTGCTGTTGTGATTAATGTATTCTCAGTTGGACTTGGATTTCTTGTTCTTATTTTTGCTACCCTTATCCCATTAAAGCGTTTTGGCATAATGACTGCACTTGCTATGGTTCTTGCAGCAGTTTCTTCCTTGATGCTGTTACCAGCATTACTAATGTTTATAAACGGAAGGAAAACTCCTCTTAAAAGGTCTTAAAGCATTAATTAACATATTTTAAATCCTTTTCAGGATTGTTAACTTTATTAGCATATTTATTGTTATTTGTTCTTTGTGCATTATATAAAAAGTGTGATTAATTAAACATTTCAGTGTAAAATTCGTCTAATATTTATAAGGAGGAATAATGAAACGTTTTTTGTTTATAATGGTATGGAGTTGTTTTTTGTTTGCACAAAGCCCTAAATCCCTACGGAATAGAGGAGGAATAGTAAGAGGTTATGTTCTTGATGAAAGAGACAGTAGCCCTTTAGAGTATGCGAGTGTTATACTGTACAGTGAGGATGGTAAACAGGTATTGGGTATAAGTACTGATAAAGAGGGGTTTTTTATACTTAAGGGAATAAAAAGAGGAAAATATAATCTTGAGGTAGATTTCATAGGGTATAAAAAGAAAATCTTTCCTATTTCTATTACAAAAGAGAAAAGAGTGGTAAGGTTGAGATACATATATCTTTCGCCAGCAAGCCTTAGTATTGGAACTGTTGAGGTTAAGGACAAAAAGCCAGCAATTGTTTACAAAATAGATAAAAAGGTTGTATATGTTAACAGATTAATGACTGCAAAGGCTGGAACTGCAGTGGACGTATTAAGAGAAGTTCCTTCAGTAGATGTGGATATAGAGGATAATATAACAATAAGGGGGAGTGATAAGTTCACACTTTTGATTGATGGTCGGCCTACTGTTATGAATGCTAATGATGCCTTAAAAACAATTCCTGCAGATATAATAGAGAAGATAGAAGTAATTACTAATCCAAGTGCTAAATACGATCCCGAGGGAATTGCCGGTATTTTGAATATAGTTCTTAAAAAAAAGCACTCTCAGGGATTGAGTGGTAGATTGGGTGTTCACGCAGGAAGCTTTTATAATGCAGGTGGATTATGTTATCTAAATTTAAAAAGAGGAATGTTTAATAACTACATAGCTGTTAATGTAGGAAAGCGTTCGTTCCCAGGTTTTTTAGATAGGGTACAAAGAATTATTACAGATACAACAGAACATTCGTATGGGACGTTTGAAAGGAATTTTATGCCTATGGGTTTTAGAGGAGGGGTTGATATGTTTTTTAATCCTGAAAATATAGCAGGCATTGGAGGAGGGGTGTCTTTGTTTAAATTCTTTATGAATAAGGAGCTTGATGTGTATGAAGTGTATGAAAGAGATTCTATCCTTTTTAAAGAGAATGGTGTCTGGAAGGCTGAAAATATAAATTATGAACTTTTTTCAAACTATACCCACAAGTTTCATAATAATGGACATAAGATACAGGCTGAGATTTCTTATAATACAAACAAAAGAGAAGGAAGTTCTATTGAAGAAAGGTATAATGGGAATGAAGAAGTTGTAGATGGCAGACAAACAAAAGATTATACCAATAAAAACAATCTGAGGATTAAGACAGATTACACTTTACCCATTACAGACAGTTCTAAATTTGAAGCTGGTTATCAAGCCAACTTACATAAAAGTGCTGTAATGAATGTCTATTTAACTTATGATACCTTGTCTAAAGAGTATATAGATATAACAAAAGATGATAGTCTTTTAAAATATGAAAGAGATATTCAATCACTCTATACAATGTATAACGGAGGATTTAGAAATTTCAGCTATCAGTTTGGGCTTAGAGTAGAATATACATACAGAAGCATGATAGATACTGCGGAGGTTTTTAAAATGAGTGAGTTTGCATACTTTCCTACAATTCATACCTCTTACAATTTTAATACTAATTTTCAAGTCATGATTGGCTATTCAAGAAGAATACATAGACCACATGAACGGGCTTTAGACCCTAATATAAGATGGATGGGAAAATCAAATGTAAGGATAGGCAATCCAAAGCTAAAACCTGAGTATATTGATGTAGTAGAAGGCGGTTTCCAATCATACTTTTCAAGCGGACGTATGTCTGTAAACATGTTTTTTCATAAGGTTAATAATCTTATAGAAAGAATAGAGAGTGTTTATGCTCCTGGGGTAGTTTTACATACGTCTGAGAATATAGGAGAAGAGTATAGACTGGGAATGGAAGGTATGATAAGAAAGCGTTTCTTGAGAATAATTAATGTTAGTTTGAATATGAACGTGAGAAATAAGAGAATTGTTGAGGAAGATTCTATAATTACCGGGTTTGATTGGTCTGGTGCATTTAGAATGTCTATGGGCATTAAAGGATGGGGTGGGCAGATTAGTATCCGTTACAATGCTCCTACAAACACATCTCAAGGAGAAAGGAACTATTATTTTTCATTAGATATGGCATATAAGCAAAATATTTTAAAAGCTATGGCTGTATCATTAATATTTAGAGATGTATTGCATACTGCTAACAGGGAATTTATGCTTGATAATGGAGAAGTTTATTCTCATACGCTGTTTAAAAGAGCTTACCCTTTTATTATGTTGAGTTTTGAGTACAGTTTTAATAACTTTAAAAAGAAAAAAGAGCCTTCTTTTAGAGAAAATAGTGGAGAAGATTTTGATTATATATATTGAGTGTAATTAACTAATAATAATTTTTTACTTGACATATCCATTTTTTTCTTTATAATATAGTAAGCAGGGTCAGAACATGAGGTAAAAAAGAAGGTTCAATTCCTTCCTGGCCATAATTGGAGCATGATATATTTATTCATATTTAATGTTACTGTAGTACAAACCGATTGGTCTATGGGCGCAAATAGAAACGGCCCAACGGCCTCATGGGATAGCTTAAGAGGTTATTCAGCAGGTGATAGCTTGCAGGCATTTTTGGGTAATGTTTATCTTACCATTCCTGCGACAGACCTTGATCTTACGAATTGGGTTAATCACCCGATATGCAGGTCTGGTACTCAAATACACCAGGATGTTATTTCAGCAGATCTTGATAATGACGGAGATAATGATATTATTACAACACATACAGTAGATTTTACAGGTATGAAATTCTATATGAACGATGGATATGGGAATTTTACAAGGCAAGTAATTATTGATACAATGCCTATTCAGTTTGCATGGCCTGTTGACTTTGATTATGATGGCGACATGGATGTAGTATTCTCTGTTTACGGAGGGAATTATCAGGGTCTATATTTATTGGAACAGGAGGAAAATTTTAGATTTGTTGTAAAAGAAATTTTAGATATGCTGGCTATAAAATATATCAGGCCAGCGGATTTTAATAATGATAGTTTAATGGATATACTGTTTTCCACGGATACTCCGACTCCCCTAATACTTCAGAACCTTGGTCAGGGAAGGTTTAGAACTGCATTTAGAGCAAATGAAAGTGCAATGAGACTTCATGTTGGAGATTTTAATAACGATGGGCTTATGGATTTTGCTGGCAGCTGGGGAGGTCCTGCAATCGTATATTTGAATAAAGGGAATTTTAATTTTGAACTTTCCTGGACAGGGCCTTCTTATGATGGCAGCTGGGTAGAAGACTTTGATAGGGATGGATATCTTGATTATATGGGTGCAAACGGTAATGGTATTTTCTGGTTTCAGAATTCCGGTGACGGTAGCAGATTTTATATGCAGGCAGTAAGTGGTAGAGGAGAATATGGAGATGGAGGTGTTGCAGGAGACATTGATTTGGATGGGCTTCCTGATGTTGGAGGTACATATGAGAAGGTCGGCTGGTTCAAACAGCTTCCAGACCATACATTTCAGGAATGTGAGGTCGGGAATTTTCCCAATAGCCACTGGATATATATAGATAACCTTGATCCAGGGGATTGCGATAGTGATATTGATATTCTTACCGGGAATGATCAACTGTATGTCTGGTGGGAGAATAAAATGATTCAACGTTTTGCTTCTAAGGGATGGCTTGAATCGTCTATTCTTGATGGTGGATATCTTCCTGCCTGGTCTACAGCTGGATGGCAAATATGTTTACCTGAGGGATACATCTTCAGGATGAGAGTAAGAGCAGGGGCAAGTGTGGATGAATTGTCTAATGCTCAATGGAGTGAGCCTCTTGCCTTCTCAGGGGATACTCTTTCTAAATATGGTATAGAGAATGGTAACAGATATTTTCAATATAGACTTGAATACGAAAGACCAGTGGATACGATAAATCCTGATAAACCTCTAAGGGTTGAAAGAGTTTGGGTAAGCTATTTAGAGGGAGCAGCGGGTATTATAGTGGAGCCAGACAGTATTTTATATGCTTATCCTGGAGATAGTGTCTTATTTTTGCCAAGGGTTATTAATCCTGGTAGTTATGCAGATACTGTAATGTTGAATAGTATTGCAAGTTCATCATGGAGATTTGAATTAAGGGATGCAAGCAATAACAGGATTATATATAATAGCGATACTTTGTTTGTTACCTCAAACAATGGGACAAGGACATTAAGGTTAAGGGTTGTTGTTCCAACTCAGGCGCATGCAGGTGAAAGAGACACGATAGTAATTTACGGACAAAGTCAGGTAGATACAACCTTAAAGGATAGTGCTGTTTATATTGTAGAAGCTATAAGTATCCCAGAGGTACAAATTTGGCCTGACAGCGAAGACAGTATCTATCCCGGTGATAGTGTTGATTACCATTTATGGATTAAGAATAATGGGAATGATGAGGATGTTATAGAACTTTCTATATCAGGTTTATCAGTCGGTTGGGGATGTAGCTTTTATGATGTTAATGGTCAACCTTTAACTGATAGTGACGGAGATCAGAATATAGATATTGGTAGACTTGGTATTGGGGATAGTATTGAGTTTATAGCGAGAATAAGAAGTTCACAGGATGTCTCATACGGATATACAGATTATACAAATGTTTTTGCCACTTCTTCTATAGAAGATAGTGTTCAGGACAATGTAATTCTTATTACTCATATAATTGGTGCTCCTCCACATTATGCAATTATAGTAGAACCAGATACTGGAGCAGTAATACACCCGGGTCAAACAGTGGATTATGAAGTGAGAGTAATCAATGCTTCAGATGTTTTAGATACAGTAAGTCTTAATCTAATCAATGGTATATGGGATTATACTCTTACAGCACGCAATGGAATTGTATACAGGGATTTTAATAATGATGGTACAGCAGATGTTATACTTGCAGCTGGTGATACAGGATATTTTACACTCCGTGTTGTTCCTCTGGATAGTACAGGGTTAAGAATAACAGGCCCCTATGATAGTCTCGGTCAATTATATGATGAGGTTGTTGTTTTGGGTTCTTTGTTTAGTGATACGTTAAGAGACAGTGCTATAATATGGACACGAGTTGTTCCTGTCTTTAACGTGCATAATTTTCCAAATCCGTTTAACAATGAAACAGACTTCTTTTATAGTTTACCTGAAGCAGGGGATGTAACCTTAAAGATTTTTGATAGAGCAGGTCAATATGTAACAACAATTATGAAGAATGAACATCACGAGGCTGGACAGTATATTTATAGCAGGCAGGTGAATAATGGTAATAGATGGGATAGAAGAAATTATAAGGGGAAAGAGGTAAGTGAAGGTGTATATTTTTATGCATTTACATTTGTTCCGGACAATACACATTCAAGGAAAAGAAAGGTTATAAAAAAGATGGTTATTTCAAGATAGGGAGGTGAAAGTAGCTAAATTTTGTTATATTTGTTTTTAACGAGGAGGTGGATATGCTTAGAAGGATAATTATTTTAATAATGGTGATTTTTATAGTAGGATACGGGAATTTGTATACGGTTACCAATACAAATGACTCAGGCACAGGGTCTTTCAGGGCAGCGGTAAATTCGGCTAATAGTCATTCTGGATTAGATATGATAAGGTTTACTTCAAATGCCTTTGGAACAATTACTTTGGATTCTACTGTTACTATAACAGATGGTTTAATAATAGAAGGTCCAGGAGATGGGCATGTTTTATTAACGTTAGCTCAAACTTCTTCAAGGTCTATACTTTTAGAGGTTGATGCTCCAGATTGTAAAATAAGAGGATTAATTTTTTCAGGTTCTGATGTGGATAAGGATACGTTGATTTATATTGATTACGGTAAGAATAACTGTACAATAGGAGGACCAGCTCTTGATGGGCAATATGATTCTTTAAACTATTTTTATAGCTGTCATACTGCAATAGTATCTCAGGCTGACAATATAGATATAAGTGGAAACGTTATAGGAATGAATTCTAATAATTCATTGGGTAGTGTGAATTATGGTATTGTTCTTTCTGGGGACTCAAGTGATTCAGTAGAGAATTATACGATTGGAGGCTCTTTTGAGGCAACAAGAAATGTATTTGTAAACTGTGATAGTGCGTGTATTCAGATAGACTATGGGCACGATATAAACATAAGAAATTCATTTTTTGGGCTGGATAAGACTGGTAAAAATACAATTTCAGGTGCATATACAAGGATGGGTATTTCTTTTAAAAATTCTCTCAACTGTATAGTGGGTAAAGATACTGTTGCAGACCTTCCTAATTTCTTTGGGTATTTACATGATGCAGGTATCTTAATACAAAATTCAAATAGTATATATATTAAGGGGAATGGAATGGGTTATAACTATGTTGATAACGTAGTCATTCCAAATGATGATACTGCTCAAAGTTCTCACTGTATAAGGATTGAAAATAGTGCAAATCATGTATGGATTGGAGGCGATTCCCTCTGGGAGAGAAACTATATATGCGCTTCTCATGATGGTATATGGATAAATACTATTGCTGCTGCAGATTTGATTGATGATGTTCAAATAGCAAATAATTATATTGGTGTTGTTGATGAGGAAGACAATAAGCCTTTCAATGAAGTTAGAAATACATTTACAGGTATAAGGATTGTTAGTGATGTAGCGAATTCAAAAAATGTAAAGAATGTTTTAATAAAAGAAAATGTTATAGGATATAACGGATTTTGTGGCATACATTTAAGCAATATAGATGTAACAGATATAGTACATAATTTTATAGGTTCACGTAGAGACAGTAGTTCATATATAGGGAACGAAGCATTCGGGATATTTATAGATGATAATGTAAGACGTGCAACTATCAAAGGCAACTTTATATTTGATAACGGTAGAGGCGGGAGTATTAGCCCAGGAACTTATCCTGGCATAGGTATTTCATATGCTGATAGTATTTTAATAGCTGAAAACTCATTTAAGAAAAACTATGGCCTTGCGATAGATTTGGGTGTAGTAGATGGGATAGATACTACCTTTGGTCCTGGGAATCCTTCTTATGGTGCATATTCCAATGATAGTATAGACTTTCCTGTAATAGATAGTGTAAAGGCTGATACAGTCTTTGTTTCAGGAGAAGCAGGCTATGTTATCGAGCTATATAAGGTACATGATATAGATGAGTCAGGGTATGGGGAAGGATTTAAACTTATTGATACGGCTTCCTGTGGAAGCGATGGGGTTGCCAGAATAGTAGTTAATAATGCTTTTGGGGTTAAACTTACAGCTATTCAGACAGATTATAATAATAGACGTTCTTCTGAGTTCTCTAAGAATTTTGAGGTATATTCATGGGATGAGGATGTAAGTGATGAGACAGAAGAAATAGATCCAGCAGAAGAAGGTGCTTATGATGATATGCGCAATGATGGGACATCTAATTCTTTTTCTCCATGTGGTTTTAATGCCTTACTATATTGGAAAAGACATGGTTTCCCTGAGCTAATGGGAGAGAGTCATAGTGATTATCTTCTTGCAATGACAGAGTTAGGGCTCTATTCAAAGATTGATTTTAGAGGAATTTTACCTGAGAATGGTTATATCGGACTTAAGGCTTATATAGATAGCATTTATGGTGAGAACTCAGATACGTTAAAGGTTAATATGTTTGATAAACAAATTGCAAAGTTTAAGGGGCTTTATCATCTATTCACAGGAGATAGCCTGCGAAGGCAGATGATAATTCTGTGGTTAAAAGATTTGCGTGTAAATGATAGTTCTTATCATGAGGCAACACCAAAGACCTTTTTGATAGTTGCTATGACGGATTCCGCAGTTGTCCGTTTAAACAATGGAGATAGTGTTTATCCTATAAAAGTGATAAACGCAAGGGGTGAGTTATCTGTCTTTTACATAGATGAGGGCGGTAATTTGTTTAATAGGAGAGAAGATACTCTTAAACCTGCGTATATTCCTGAGAAAGTAATAACTGTTGGCAGAACCTCTCCTCAGATAGCCTTGCCCTCTTTTACAAGTGCAAAAAGAGTACATTCAGCACCTGTTTTTACTGCATGGGATAATGGTGGCAGTCCAATATGTAATGAGCCTTCTATTCAGGAAAACGTGGATATTGTTTCTGATGGTTCAGGTGGAGCAATTGTTGTATGGGAAGATATGAGAAATGGTACAGCATATCCTATGGATATATATATTCAGAAGGTTACATCTACAGGTAATAAATTATGGGGCGAGAACGGAAGACTATTTATAAATAATAGCTCTGATCAATGGAAACCTGTTATTGTAGGGACAGATGACGGTGGAGCCATTATTGTATTTAGAGATAACAGAGCTGATTCTGCACATTCGGATATTTATGCTCAGAGAATATCTTCGGACGGTTCTTCTCAATGGGGCGAGAACGGAGTGCTTGTATGTGGTGCTTCAGGAGATCAGGTCCACGTAAAGGTTTTATCTGACAACCATAATGGTGCATATATTGTATGGTCTGATGGAAGGAGTGGGCATTACGATATATATGCTCAGCATATTGATAGTTCTGGCATTGCTCAATGGAGTAGTGACGGAATAGCTATTTGTAGGGCGGCAAAAGATCAATTTAATCCTGATGCGCTTCTTGCTCAAGGGAGTCTGTTCGTGGTATGGGAGGATATGAGAAGCGGTGCATTGAAAACGGATATTTATTTGCAGGGAGTTAATAGTGATGGTAGTACTATTATGGCGGAAAATGGTGTGAAGGTATCTTCAGGTCCTGATTGGGAACAAAGTCCACGAATTATCAATACTGGCAGTAACCTGATGATTTTCTGGGAACAGTTTAACATGGCAAACTGTATGGATATCTACTCTTCCGGAATTGATTATACAGGACATGTACAGTGGACGCTTCCTGTCTCAGCCACTTATGGTGATCAGGTTAAACCTATAGTCTATAATTATAAAACCGGGGCATTAGCTTTCTGGTCAGATAGAAGAGATGAAAACTGGGATATTTATTACCAATATGTAACGAATGCAGGTTCGGCAGAGTTTACAGAGAATGGGAGTGCAGTTGTTAAAAAGAGTGAAGATCAATGGTTCTCTGATGTTTCTTATTCTGAAGATAATGATAATTTTAATGTTGTGTGGTATGAAAATAACACTACTACAGGTTTTGATGTTTATTCCCAGTGGATTGATGCGGACGGTTCATTAAACTGGAATGTGAACGGTGAAAGGATATGCGGTGTTAATTCAAACCAGAAAATCCCTGTGGTTGATTTTGTTGATAGTAATTACGTTATAATACTATGGAAGGATATGCGAAATAATGATGTGGATATATACGGATTAAGAGTTAGCAAAGACGGAATGGGTATTGTAGGAGAGGCACCACTGATTGATTTAAAAGGTCCATCACTTACAGGGCTTAAAAACGCAATATATATGATAAATACACCATTTGATAATACTGAAGTGGAGATTTACAATGCTCTTGGAAATAAGGTTTACTCAAAGAATTTTAGTAAAGGTAAGAGCTTGTTGAATCTTTCTAATGAGTCCTTCAGTGCAGGTGTCTATTTCTTAAGGCTTAAGGCGCAAAATAAGATTATAAAAGAAAAGGTAGTTATATTACACTGATTTACCTTTTTATATCCTTTATAGGTCCTTTTGGAGGAGATGTCCTTTTGATGGAGAATAATAGTGAAGGTGAGCTCGTGTGTGCTTCACGAGCTCACCTTAATATTTTAAACAGAGATTTTGCATGGAAAGAGCTTTCTTCACCAGGAGACATAGTATCTTTTATAGATATGGAGAGCTATTATTTTGCTGGAATAGAGAATAACGGGGAAACTGGTGGTTTATGGACAAGCGAGGATAAAGGTGCAACATGGGAACTTGTAAAATATTTACCAAAAGATATAAAGGTTGTAGGGTTTTATCCTCTTGTTGGTGGAGGAGTATACATTTATACAAATAAAAACGGTGTATATCTATACAGAAACGATGAGTATATGGATATTACAACACCTTTTTCTACTGTTTACGACGTTTCGTACCTTGATAACAATATAGCAGTAGGTACAGATAGAGGTGTTTACTACAGTAATGATGGAGGCTCATCCTGGGATTTGGTATGGTCAGAGGATACTGTAAGTAAGGTTTTTCTTTTTAAAAAAGATAAGCTGTATCTTGCCTTTTTTACATCAGAACATTCCAAAAACATATACATAACAGATTTTAACACCTTTAATACAGGGGGTTTAAGAGAAACAACGCATGATTTCTGTTTTTTTAATATGAGGCTTTATGCTGCGACAGATAGAGGGGTATGGTATACAGCATCTTTAGATACTCCTCAATGGTGTGAGAATTCAGGTTTTTTATTTGATGAGGTTAAAGCATTGGGCGTAATGGAGAATACTTTAATCGCTGGCTCGTCGGATGGTGTATATAAACTTACAAATGATTTTTGGGAAAAGATTCCGTATCTTAACAGTGTAATAGTGTCAGATATTTTAAACTACAGGGACAGTATTTTTATATCAACTGAGGGAAGTGGGGTTTATGTGCTTAAGGGTAATCAATGGGAGTATGTACCTTCTCATGCATATGTTTACGGTATGGACACACTTCTCAATGGTACTCTGTTTGTTATAACCACTGGAAAAATTGAAAAAAGAACATCTTCTGGATGGGATATTTTCAGATTCGGAGAGGATACGCTTTACGATTTAAAAACGTACAATAACAATATTTTTGTCGCCTCTTCAAAAGGCCTTATTGAAAGCAGTGATAAAGGGCGTTCATATAATTATATCTACAACAAGTCATCTGTTTTTACATGCGTAATTGACTCTCCGTATATATATATAGGTACAGTTAACGGTGTTTTAAAAAGCAAAGATTTTGGAAAAACCTTTATAAGTGCGTCTATCGGGTTACCAGGAGATACACTGTTCCCTGAGGTGCGTAGTATTCAATTAGCTCAATGCAAGCTGTACTGTTCTTTTGGCAGAGGGGAAAAGGGAGTTTTTTATTCTCTTGATAGTGCTAAAACATGGCATTCATGTTTTACAGAAGCTTGCATTAGCAATATAGATGTTTTTTCTTCCTATATGGTGTTTGCTCAGTCCTTAAATGATACATTGTTTATTTCTCTTGATACAGGTAAGGTATTTTTTCCCTTTTTAGTGGACAATGATCATATAAACAGGGTCTATGTAAAAGACAAAAGCATGTATATGGTAGGCAATTGTGGGGTATCAAAGATTGTAGATACCCTACCACCTGAATTCAGTGTGAAATTTAACGGAGATTTTTCTCCTGACGGAGACGGTAAAAATGATAGTCTTGCTTTTAGTATTGATTTTGAAGACACACTTCCCGTTGCTTTCTGGTCTATTGATATAGAGAGAAACAGTGATACATTTTATTATAACGTTTTTAATTCAGTTCCTGAAGATGAGAGCTGGGATGGATACTCCAGTTCAGGGAGGCTTATTGGTAATGATACGCTTACATTAACTATAGGTTTGAAGGATGCTTTTCTTAATGAGAAAAAACACTTCTTTCAAATAATTTCTTCTCCAGAGGCCTTAAAAACAAACGATACCCTGTGCTTTTTTATCCCCACCAATAAGATTGTCCATAGGGGTGATACAAGTTTACTCGTATATACAGGCTTTCATCCTGAGGAGGTAATGGAGGTTCGGGCAATTGATAATGCAATACAAACACCTGAATGTGTATCAAATTCAAGGGATTTGCGTTCTGTTGAGCCAGTTGTAGAAGAAAAGGATTCCATTATTGCAATAGCCTGGATTGAAAGGGGTAAGGAAGATGCCTTGATGGTTAGTGTCAGGATAGATACCCCTATTGTAAAAGAGGTATATAGAGCAAGTAGTATATCCCATCCGAGTATTGTGATAGGAGGTGATAGTATATACGTGTTTTTTTCTTCAAAAAATGAGATTTTAAGAGAGGTTTTTGATATAAGAAGGCTTAAGTGGAATGGAGAAGCTGTAAATATAAGCCATAGTGGAGGAGTTTCAGATAATCCTTACGGTTTCTGGTTGAAGGGCCCTGTATGTTTGTATACTGATAATACAAAGGGGAAGAATCTGCTTTATACATATAATCTTCCAGATGTTCCCTATCCAATTGATATTCTGGCACAGGATATGGTATATTATAAAGGCGCAGTTTTTATGGGTCTCATTGATAGTAAGAACACTGTTTACTTTGCTTCCTACGATACAATAAATGGTTTTAGCAAACTTGAATCCATTGAAACTTCACTAAAGCCAGAATGGATAAATATTGCTATAGACAGTATGTTAAATATATACATGGTTTTGAAAGAAAAAAAAGATTTATATATTATCAAGAAAAACCATGATTCCCAATGGCAAAAACCTGAGAAGGTTAATACTTATCCTTCTTACTATGCATGTATAGATGAAGTTTTAAAAGATAGAAAGCTATACTGGGTAGAGGGAGTAACAGAGACTGTTATCCGTTATGAAAACATAGATTTATTAAAGGATACACTGGCTCCTGTTTTTAAATACAGCTTAAGAGACACATTATATATTGGTGATACTATTAGTTTTGATATAGAGACTGAAAGACTTGAGTATTTGAATGCGTTTATAGTTGATAAAGACGGAGACACGCTTTTTTTAAAGTGTTATGAAATACCATATGGATATAGAATAGAAAGCAACATATATAAGCTTTCACTTGGTGAGGGAGAGTTAGTTTTGCTTGCGAATGATTTGAGCGGTAATCACGAGGAAGAGAGAAAAAAGGTTACAATAGCGAGAGGGAAAAGTATTTATTCTTTATCTTCTACCTATGTCTATCCAAATCCTGTTAATAGGGGAGATAATTTATATATAAGAATTAAAGCTCTTGAGAACTGTAATGTTGAAGTGTATCTTTTAAATATTAAAGGAAAGGTGCTTGCGCACATTAAGAAGTATATGCCTGGTGGTAATATTAATGAGGTGGTAGTGAATACAGAGCGGCTTAACCATGATATTTATCTTGTAGTTATAAAGTTTAAAGGTGAAGATAGTAAAAAAACTGTACGAATAATCAAGAAGGTTATAGTTAAATGAAGGTAATATCTTTTTTCCTTTTAAACGTGCTTTTGTTATATGCTCAGGAATGGGGAGCATTTTCTCCTTCATCCGGAGGTTTTTCTTATCTTGGTCTTGGAGAAGCAAAATGGGCAGGCATTTCAGAAAATAATACAGCTGTGCCGGGCGATGCTTTAAGTATTTTTTATAATCCTGCAACTGTATATGCACTTGATGTTCCACAAATAGCTACCTCTATCAGGGGATATTCTTCTTCTTTGCAGGTAAATCACCTTTCATTTATTGTTCCCTACTCATCATTTTCTTTTGGTTTTAATATGCAGAGTTTTATAGCCGAGGGCTTTGAAAAAAGAGATAGTCAAAATCCTGATAGTATTCTATCTGTGTTTAATTTTTATAATATAAATCCCGGGGTTTGTTTCTTATATAGAATTCAAGGTATATCTCTGGGATTCAGTCAATCTATTGGGTTATCAATATATGAGGAAAACTATAAAATAGGTGTTCTTTCAAGATTGGGTATTATATATAACAGAGCAAGGTTTCATACAGGTGTATCTTATTACTTAATAAATTTTACTCCCTTACTTTATCCTTTAAAGTTTGGGGCTTCATACAATTATAAGAGGATACTGTTGTCAATGGATATCTCTCCTTTTGTTTATTCAGGAGGAGTAGGTTTTGAGTATAGTTTTAATTCGTGGGTTAATTTTAGAAGCGGAGTCGTTTTAGAAAAGGATGTATTAATAAGAAAGTTTTCTATGGGTATGGGTATTTTTGCAAGAGGTGCAGAGATTAATTATTCATTTGTATATGATTTTATATCTGGTTTTAACAATGCTATATCAATAAGTTATAATTTACGTATTGGGGAAAGGGAGCGTGAACAGATTGCTTTACTCGCAAGAAAGAAAACCATAAAAGAGATAAAAGAGGAAGAGTTAAGGCTGAGTAACAGTTATTATAAACAAGCTGTTGCTCTCGCTCAGGAAAAGAAGTTTTTAAAAGCATTAAGGCTTATTAATTTTGCAATTCTTTTGCAGCCTGAAAATGAGAAATATATAGAGACAAAAAGGACTATTGAGCAAAAAGAAAAGGCATATACTATTGAGAGCCTTTTGAGGGATGCTAAAGGGCTCATGGACAATAAAAAATACCTTGAGGCTCTGGTATATTTAAAGAAGGCATTTGTGTTAGATTCTTCAAAAGGTATTGATTCCCTGATTGAATTTGTTCAAAAGAAACATCTGCTTTCTATTCAGGGTTTGCCAGAGGACAGTATTATTCAAAAGCAGTACGAAACCGGCTTAAATTTTTATCTGAATAAGGCATATAAAAAGGCTATTGCTGTATGGGATAGTATTTTAACAAAATTACCTGGAAATATTTTTATTATGAATCAAATAGATATTGCAGAAAAGATTCTTAAAAAAGAACAACTAAGGGCTAAAAAGGAAATTGAAAGTCTTATTAAAAAAGGTCTTTTAAAGAGTGCAGAGAGAAAGCTTAATGGATACAGTAATATTCTTGAGCAAAAGGATATCAGAGTATATAGAGCACGTATAAGGAATTATAGTTCAAATATAATACAAAGAGAATTAGAGAAAGCCTTAAATAATATTAAAGCGGGAAAATATCTTGCAGCAAAGGTAAACTTTAGTAGGGTCCTGGCACTTGACCCTGGTAACAGAACAGCAAAAGAGCAATTAAAGAAAATAAAGGAGCTTACGAAAAAGGACATTGAGAATTTGAATCTTAAGGCTATCGTTGCATATACGGATGGTAATTTGACTCTTGCCATACAGCTCTGGAAGGAAATATTGAGGCTTGATCCAGGAAATAAATCTGCTAAAAGAAATATCAGACGTGCAGAAGACAGATTAAAGAGAGGTCATTAGAAGATTTTTGAAGCTATTAATAAATACTAAGGGGGGAAAGAAAACCCCTCAAGAAGATTTAATCTGTAAGAAAGATTATACCTTAAGAAATATAATAATGTATTGTAAAAACCAATATTCCCACTGGATGCAAGCATTCTTCTGAATATGTTTTTTAAACTATAGAAACGGGTCTTGGTGTATACATATTCTTTAGGAAAAATGTGGTTTCTTACAATATCAGGTAGATTTGTGCTTTTTTCTGTTTTAGTTTTGTTATTAAAGATATATGTTTCAATGTCTGTATTCTTAATGATGTACTCAACAAGAACAAGATCTATGCCTGTTTTTATAAGAAAATTATAAAACTGGAGCTAGACCAGGATCACTTACCTCAAATTTACTATAAAATAGGTGTTCTTTATCAAACTTGGGGAAAAGAGCATTATTCTGAAGCGATAGAGTATTATACTAAGGCGATTAAACTAAAGGAAGACTATCAAATTGCTTACAAAAATAGAGGTAATCTGTATCGTCT
>JALVRC010000059.1 GCA_027025255.1 Caldifarciminota bacterium | reverse complement strand
TTCATCTTTCTTGAAATTTCATCAATAGTAAGTTTAGGAATATCTTTTTCCAACTCACTACCCACCCTATTAAGAAATGTTTTTATCGCTAACAGGTCAAAGTCTCTAACCGAAAATTTATAATTGGGTCTGTCATCAAAAGGTATCTGATTAGACATTGAAATTAATTTTTTTTCCTCGTCAATTGTAGGCTTAACAGTTAAAGAACCATGTCTTATATAATAAAAATGTTGAGAATTTTTGCCTAACCTATTAGGACATTTATAAGGCCTTACACTTCCTCCGGGACACCATAAAATCAATATTTTCTTCCCTTGAAAATCAACAGGTTCTACAATAGGAAAATAGTTAGGAATTATCTTCCGACATAAATTATTTAACTCCTTTTGTATTTTATCAATACGATTCATGGTAAGTCCCAGAGGAGGAAAAACAGGCTTACCATCTTTTTCCTTTATACCAAGAATTATATAACCACCACCCCAATTGTTAAAATCGTTAGCAAAGGCAGTGATAGTTTTAATTATACTTTGAGGATTCCACCCTTCTTTAAATTCTATTCTTTCCCATTCTACTGTTCTGCCGTTAATTAACTCTTCTATATTTAAAGGCAATGACATTATTCCTGCACCTTTTTTATCGATGCAAACACTTCTTCCTTGGGGTTTAAAATCTTTTCAAAAAAACCTTCAAAAGCAACATAAAAAATGTTTCTCTTAGCCCCGTACATTTTATATCCCATCATTTCTTTTTCCATAACCTCCATTATATATAAATTTCACTGTTTGTCAATAGAATAAATATACACATGTTGTTTTATAGTTTTATAGCTAACTCATGTTTATTGACATTTAGACTAATTTGTGTATAATATTTATGTGAATATAAGAAACTTTTCAATAATTGCCCATATTGATCATGGTAAATCTACTTTATCAGACAGGCTATTAGAAATAACCCATACAGTGAGAACACTTAAAAACAAGCAAATGCTTGACGCTATGGAACTTGAACGGGAACACGGTATCACAATCAAATCCCACCCTGTCAGAATGGAATATGAATACAAAGGGGAACGCTATATTTTAAACCTTATTGACACGCCCGGGCATGTGGACTTTTCCTATGAGGTCTCGCGCAGCCTTGCTGCATGCGAAGGAGCAATTTTATTGATAGATGCTTCCCAGGGCGTTGAGGCACAGACAATATCCAATTTCTATCTTGCATTTAATGAAAATCTTACAATAATTCCCGCAATAAACAAGATAGATCTACCAAATATTGATCTTAAGGCTATCATTGAAGAGGTAAAAGAGCTTACTGACATGGATGAGAAAGATATTCTACTTATAAGTGCAAAAACAGGAGAAGGTGTTCAAGAATTACTCAAAAGTATTATTGAAAATATACCTGCTCCATCATATAAAATTAATGCTCCTTTAAAAGCCTTAATTTTCGACTCAAAATTCAATCCATTTCATGGTGTTATCCCTTATATAAGAGTAATGGAAGGAAGTCTAAAAAAAGGCGATAAAATATACCTCCTCTCTACTAAACGCTCATTCATAGTAGATGAAATTGGATATTTCAAACCGGAAATGTCTCCCTGTCAAAAGCTGGAAGCAGGAGAAGTAGGTTATATAAAAGCACATATAAAAGATATAGGAATTGTAAAGGTAGGAGATACTATTTCTAATGAAGTAGAGGTTGAACCTCTTAAAGGCTATAAACATATAAAGCCTTACGTTTTCTCAGGATTCTATCCCACAGAGCCAGAAGGCTATCCTTCTTTAAAAGATTCCTTAGAAAAACTAAGGTTAAATGACCCTGCTTTTGTATATGAACCTGAAACATCTGATGCACTTGGGTTCGGGTTCAGATGCGGATTTTTAGGGTTATTACACATGCAAATCATACAGGAAAGACTTGAAAAAGAATTCAATGAGGAACTCATTGCGACACCTCCTTCTGTTAGATATAGGCTATATCTAACAAATAATGAGGTACTTAATGTGGATGCTCCGTCAAAGTTTCCTGAGCCTAATCATATTGCAAAGGTGGAAGAGCCTTATGCACGAGTTGAACTTATAACTCCACCTGAATATATAGGCGCTATTCTTAAGATATTTAATGATAGAAGAGCAAAACAGGAACGATTTGATTATCTTTCAGGGAACAGAGTACACCTTGAATTTGAAATGCCCTTAAGCGAAATGATTTTTGATCTGTATGACAGGATTAAATCAGCGTCTCAAGGATACGCATCATTTGATTATAAAATATCAAAATATGTTGAAGTAGACCTTGTTAGGGTTGACATACTAATAAATGATAGGGTTGTAGATGCCTTATCCTTTTTAATAGAACGTTCCCGCTCTTATAAAAGAGCCAGAAAACTTGTTGATGCATTAAGAAAAGATGTTCCGAGACAATTATTTGAGGTACGTATACAGGCAGCAATAGGTAAGAAAATTATAGCTGCATCTAAAATCCCTCCACTCCGCAAAGATGTAACTGCAAAGTGTTACGGCGGAGATATTACCAGAAAAAGAAAACTTTTGGAAAAACAAAAAGAAGGCAAGAAACGTATGAGAAAAATAGGGAAAGTTGAACTTCCTCAAGAGGCATTTTTTTCTATTTTAAAGATAGGAGATTAAATGAAAGAAAAAACAAAAAAGAATATACGTTCGTGGATTTATGTAATTCTAACTGTACTTTTTATAAGAGCATTTATTGTGCAGGCATTTGAAGTACCTACAGGGTCAATGATAAAGACCATATTGCCAGGCGACTTTCTTCTTGTAAACAAATTCAAATATGGATTTAAACTCCCTCTATCGTCAATAACCATAATCCCCAATAAAAATCCAAAAAGAGGTGATATAATAGTATTCCGTTATCCTGTTGATCCGGACTATCCTCAGCCAGAAGAAAATTTCATAAGATTCTTCCCGAAATGGTTTCAACTCCTTCCTTTATACTGGAATAAACAGGAAGGCCATTTCACCTGGTATGCACCAAGGGATTTTGTAAAAAGATGTATTGCAGTGGCAGGGGACACAGTTGAGATAAAAAATAAAATACTCTATATAAATGGAGAAAGACAGTATGAACCTTATACTATTCACGATGATACGTACACTTATAAACCACTTGATGATACAACCGACTTTTATAATAAATGGAAAGGGATGAAATTTCTAAAAGAAGCACGAGTAAGAGATTATTTCGGCCCTGTTGTTGTACCTGAAGGATATGTATTTGCAATGGGAGATAATAGAGACAATTCCCTTGATTCCCGTTTCTGGGGTCCTGTAGATCTTAAATACCTAAAAGGCACACCAATTTTTATATACTTCTCTTTAGAAGGACTTTCACCAAGATGGGAAAGAATAGGACATATCATTCATTAAAAGGGATATATATACATTTCCCTTTTTGCAAGCATAGATGTCCGTACTGTAAATTCTTTTCTCTTGTTAATAAAGAAGAATTAATAGACAAATATATTGATGCTTTAAAAACAGAAATTTTCAAAAGAAGCATGCATTCCCGGGAGTTGTTTTCTACTTTATATATAGGAGGGGGAACTCCTTCTCTTATGAAGAAAGAACATATTAAAAGTATAGTGTCCACAATTTTAACTGTATTTAGAACCTCTTTTAAAGAGGTCACAATAGAGCTCAATCCTGAACATAACTCTTTAAATTATCTAAAAGACCTTGTTAACATGGGAATCAATAGACTTTCTATCGGAGCTCAATCCTTTTTTCAAAACGAACTTAATATTTTGGGAAGATTACATTCCCCACAAGACATATACAAGACCTATGAAAATGCAAGAAAAGCAGGGTTTAAAAATATAAATATTGATTTAATCTTTGGCTATAAAGGACTTAACAATAGTATATGGTTAAAAACCTTAAAAAAAGTATTACAGTTACAACCTGAACATATTTCTACCTACGGGCTTTCTCCAAGAAAATACCCGGAGGCAAGTGATGAGAATACATATATTTATCAGATGAACGTTGCTATTGAGACACTTCAATCTGCAGGATATAAACACTATGAAGTATCAAATTTCTCTAAAGAAGGCTATGCCTCTCTTCACAACCTAATCTATTGGCATAGAGATGAATACCTGGGATTTGGTGCTTCTGCTGCATCATTCTATCTGAATTACAGATTTATAACAACAGCAAATATGAAAAAATATCTTGTTGCACCTGAAAGGAAAAACTCAATTGAATATATAACAGAAGAAAAATCCCTTATTGAAAGTATATATATGAACTTAAGACTCTTTAAGCCTATTAAATACGTTAGTAATACTCTTATAGACATGGGGTATTTTACTCCAGAGGAGAAAGGATTTAGAATTTCTACAAAAGGCCTTCCTTTAATTGATTATCTTACCTTAGAAATAATAAACAATATAAAAAAAAGGAGGAACAATGGATTATACCTTAAAGTCGCATAGCCGGATGGCAAACCTATCCTGGCATATAAAAAGACTTTTAACAACGCTCTCAGGTCTTATTTTAGAAGGCTTATTCATTTTTATTGGTTTTGTAATCTATTCACAAACATTTATATTCTATCCGTTTATAGGTTATCCATTCCTTATTATATTTATCATATTAGCCAGTTTCGTAGCTGTATGGCTCCAACTGGCTGTTTTAAGATCATTTAAAAAGGATAATGAAAATATCTTTACCTCGTGGCTCTTTGCTTTAAAGAAATTTGCAATAGTATGGGTAGAAATGGTTTTAACCTTTTTTCTGGGGATACTCATACTTTTCTTATTAGGCTTTTTAGGATTTATTTTCAACTTCATACCCTTCCTTAATATAATTTTCAATGGAGTAGTAATCATAGCAGCACTTTTATTTATTATATACCTTCTCATGGCTATAACATTCATTCCTGTAATGGTAGCAGACGAAAATCTTTCATTTACCTCTGTTTTTAAGACTATCTTCAAAACAGTTTTTAAAAAATTCCCTCTTCTATTTTTAAGATTAATACTTTCAAACTATCTCATATTAATTCCGGTATTTGGCTTCATTTATCTTCTTGCAAACTCAATAATCATTACAAACGCTGGCACTTTATTGTTTATGAACGCAACAACAATAGGTTTTGATATTACAAAAATTTCATATCTATATGGATACCAACTAACAGGTATTATTGGCGGAGCCAGTATAGGCTTACTTTTTATGTATGTAATAGTTATTAATTTTTCTCTATCAATGGAATATCTTGTATGGAAAAGCATAATGTCACATAGTGAATGAAACATGATTTAACACTATACAATTACGATATTAATGAACGTCTGATTGCGAAATTCCCTTTGGAAAAAAGGGATGAAGCAAGGCTACTTGTATTGAATAAAAATACAGAAGTAATAAAACATACCAGGTTCAAATACATAGAAGATTTCTTAAAAAAAGGGGATCTTTTAGTGCTTAACAATACACGTGTATATCCTGTAAGGATATTCGCAGAAAGAAAGACAGGTGCTAAGATAGAACTACTATTCATAAAAGAAAAAGAAAAGAATATCTGGGAGGTAATGGCAAAACCATTAAAAAGACTAAAAGAAAACGAAACAGTATATATAGATAACTACCCTATTAAGGTTTTATCAATCATAAAGGACAGGGCATTATTACATGTTGAGTCTGCTTATAAAATTTTCATGCAATTTGGTAGAATGCCTATACCTCCTTATATTAAACGCCAATCCACAGATGCAGACAGAGACTTTTACCAGACAGTATACGCAAAGAATGGCTTCAGCATTGCTTCACCTACTGCAGGGCTACATTTCACCAAAGAACTACTTGAAAGACTTGAAAAAACTGTTGAAATTGAATATGTAACCTTAAATGTTGGAGTTGGAACTTTTCTCCCTATAAGAGCAAACGATTTTACAAAACATAACATGGAGGAAGAACATTTTTATATTCCTCCTCAGCTCTCGGAAAAGATACAATATGCCAGAAGGGTCATTGCGGTCGGGACTACAGTTGTAAGGACATTAGAAGGAGCAGCAAAAGGGAAAAGAGAAATACAGACAGGAATGGGCAAAACAAGCCTGTTTATCTATCCTGGATATAAATTCAAGATTATAGATGGCATTATCACTAATTTTCATCAACCCGCTTCCACCCCATTATTACTTGTATGTGCCTTTGCCAAAAGAGAACTAATTCTAAATACATATAAAGAAGCTATGGATAAGGGATATAGATTCTTTAGCTACGGTGATGCAATGTTTATTGTATGAAATTTGAAATAATTGCAGAAGACAATGGAGCAAGAGCAGGAAAACTTTATTTTGATAATGGAATAGTAGTTAACACTCCTGTATTTATGCCTGTTGCTACAAGGGCTACAGTAAAAACATTTACCCCTGATAGGCTGAGAAACCTTGGAGTAGAGATGATTATTTCAAATGCTTATCATCTGTATCTTAGGCCAGGCACAGATATTATAAAGAATGCAGGAGGGATTAAACATTTCATGGCATGGGATGGTGCAAATGTAACTGACTCCGGTGGGTTTCAAATACTATCCCTTACTAACCTCAAAAAAATTGAGGAAGACGGTGTAAGATTTCAATCCCATATAGATGGTTCATATCATCATCTTACGCCGGAAATGATTGTTGATATAGAAAGAGACATCGGAGCTGATATAAAAATGCTTTTGGATCTACCTGCTCAATACCCTTCTTCCTATAACGAGGCATTAAATTCTGTAAAGGCAACAACAAACTGGGCGAGACGCTCACTTAATCATGACGATACAATAAGAAAAGATTTCTTCGCAATTATTCAAGGCAGCGTGTACACGGATTTAAGAGAGAAGAGTGCCAAAGACTTAACAGATTTTAATTTTGCTGGATATGCAATTGGTGGGTTGTGTATTGGTGAGCCTGAAGATAAATTCAAGTATGTAATAGATAAATTATCTTCAATACTCCCGTTAAATAAACCTCGTTATCTTATGGGAGCAGGATATCCTGAAGACATTATCTTCAGTGTTTCACAGGGGGTTGATATCTTCGACTGTGTTCTTCCCACAAGGAATGGAAGAACAGGTATGGCATTTACAAACAAGGGTAGGATTAATATAAAAAATCAGAAATTCAAAGATGACTACTCTTCAATAGAAGAAGGCTGTGGGTGCTATACTTGCAAGAATTTTACAAAGTCATACATTAGACATCTTTTCTATACAAAGGAGCTTCTTGGTCCACATCTTTTAAGTCTTCATAATATATATTTTTATACAAGACTTATGAAAAAGATAAGAAATGCTATTATTGAGGGTAACTTTCTACGTTTTATTGAAGAAAACAATATAAAATACTCAAGGAGGTAATATGAAAGAAAAGTGGGATAGTAGAGGCGCTTTTGTTCTTGCAGCTGTAGGCTCGGCTGTTGGACTGGGAAATATATGGCGATTTCCCATTATATGCTATAAATATGGTGGTGGAGCCTTTCTTGTAGCTTATATTATCGCATTATTTCTCGTTGGTATACCTATTTTAATCCTTGAATTTTCTCTTGGAGCGAAAATGTCTGCTTCAGCCCCTTTATCATTCAAGAAAATCAACAAGCGTTTCACATGGATAGGATGGTTTGCCCTTTTAATTGCTTTTATCATTGTAACATACTATACAGTTATTATGTCATGGTCAGCCAACTATCTTATTCATTCTGTAACCCTTAAATGGGGTAGCAATCCTAAGACGTTTTTTTTCGGTAATGTTTTACATCTTACACAAAGCATTGAGCAAACTGGCAGGTTTGTCATGCCGCTTATTATAGGGCTCGTAGTTATATGGATATGGATTATTCTCTCCATATGGAAAGGGGCAAAAACAGTTAGCAAGGTTGTTTACGTTACAGTAATATTACCGTGGATAATTCTAATTGTTCTTGTAATAAGGGGAATTACCTTACCCGGAGCAATTGAAGGAATAAAATACTATCTTACCCCTAACTGGTCACAACTTGCCAATCTTAAACTATGGCAGGAGGCATTTACACAAATATTCTTCTCCCTTAGTGTTGGTTTTGGTGTTATGATAGCCTATGCCAGTTTTCTTCCAAAAAAATCCGATGTTGTAAACAATGCATTTATAATAGGGCTTGCCGATGCTGCGACAGCCTACGTTGGGGGGTTTGCAGTATTTAGTGTGCTCGGATTCTATGCAGAGAAAATGCATGTACCCATAAGTGAAGTAATGAAAAGTGGCCCCCAGCTCGCATTCATCACTTATCCTGCTATTATTAACAATCTCCCTCTACCTCAGCTGTTTGGCATACTGTTCTTTCTTATGCTTCTAACGCTTGCAGTTGATTCAGCCTTTTCATTAGTTGAAGCAGGAGTTGCAGGGCTACAGGACACATTCAACATTAAAAGAGGCAGTGCCAATTTACTAATAGCAGTAGTGGCTATACTTATAGGACTTATATATACAACTGGCTCAGGACTCTATTGGCTTGATATTGTAGACCATTTTATGTCCTACTACGGACTTTTCTTCTCTGCTCTTCTTGAAACACTTGTAATCGCATACTTTTATAGAAAAAAGCTAAAAGAATATGCTAACAGTGTCTCAGAAATCAAAATAGGCTTTTGGTGGGATATTATAGTAATGTTTATAATACCTATAATATCTATATTTTTACTTGTTAACTCAATTATAGATACTGCTCATGCAGCATACGGAGGATATCCTCGTTGGGCTGAGATAATAGCAGGATGGCTTCCATTGATACTTGCCCTAATATTTGCCTTTGTTTTATCACACTTTACAAACAGGAGGGAAAAATGAATCTTGAAGCCTGGGTAATCTTTGTCCTAATCAGCCTTTTAATATTTGGCGGATTAGCAACAACAATATATATAGCCCTTACAAGGTAATAAATGAAACCTGCTCCGTTTATTGTCAATCTGATGTCAGGTATTGCAGGAATGGCAATATTTACTTTTTATCCTGTTTTGCTCAGGACAAACGGGATGTCCATAAGCAATATTGCGTTTGTCCTGAGTTTTTCTCAAATAATAAAAATGTTCTCAACCTATATTTTCGGAAGAGGAGGAGAATTTTTTAATAGAAAACTAATAATCCTTACAGGAATATTATCTGCTATAAGCGGAGCAATACTTATGGGAAGCTCAAACAACATCTATCTTCTTATATTCGCAAGATTACTCTTTTCTTCCGGGATAGGAATGATTCCTGGCTCTTTACTATCATCAAGCTTTGAAGCAGGTGTTTCAATAAGTGCTCTCGTAGCAATAGGTTCTCTTGGATGGGGGATTGGAGGGTTGATGGGCGGAGCCCTCGGCCTTTCTTCAATTCTTTTCTATACAGCTGCAGGCATGCTATTTATAGGTTTTTTAGGGGCTTTAAAATTAAAGGTCAAAAAAGTAAAAACAGAAGGTGCATTCTTTTCGTTTAAACTATTTAAAGATAAATGGTACATATACCTGCCATTTTTCTTAAGACATGCTGGTGCTTTTGGTATATGGAGTATTTTCTCAATATACCTTAAGAGCCTTGGAGCATCAGATATGATTGTAGGCATAATATTTGCCATAAATCCTTTTTTTCAGGCTCTATTCATGATTTTTATGGATAGAGTAAATCCAAGAAAAGCGTTTGGACTGGGACTATTTTTAAGTGCTTTAACATTCTTTGCCTACAGTATTATAAAAAACTACTATATAATAATTCCCGTTCAAATAATCCTTGCTCTTTCATGGGCAACACTGTATCTTGGTGCAATACTTTACCTATTAAAAAACAGTACTGAAAAATCAACTGCAACAGGGAATCTTCATGCTATTACAGGGCTTTCTGGAATTGCAGGTCCACTTATGGCAGGCATAATTGTAAATCTTGGAAGCATATATGTCTTTATCCTTGGAGCTTTCCTATCTCTATCAGCAGGAATAATATCTCTTTTAAATTCCAAAAAACACAGTTAAAATATAGCTCTCTTTTTAGAAAAAAACTCTAAATAATTAAAAACTACATTCAATTATTTTCCCTATTAAAACTTCGGTAAACCCTATTTTCTACATTCAACTTCAATAAAAAGACTGCATCTTTAAGTTTTTAATCCGCGCTTATTGATACATTGTAAGTAGAAAAAAAAATACTTGACAAATAGCTTTTTATGTATATAATACTTGTGTGTATAAAAAAGGAGTGTCCGTTGTCGAATGAATTTAGCTATTACCATTGATGGTGGAGCAGGTGCCGGGAAAAGCGTCCTTGCTCAAACAATAGCTAAAAGACTTTCTCTATTTTACCTTAATACAGGTGCATTTTACAGGATAATTACGCTTTTTATCATTAAAAACCAAAAAAAGCCTCAAGATATATCACTAAAAGACTTGGACATCTCAGTTAAAAACACAAAAAATGGTGTTTTTAAAATATATCTAAATGGTTCAGACGTGAGTGACAAACTCTATACCCCGGAAATTGACAATACTGTTTCTGAAATCGCAATAATAGAAAAGATAAGAGGCATTGCTCATCATCTTCAAAGAGCAGCAGTCAAGAATATCAGTTTCATAGCAGAAGGACGAGATACAGGAACAGTTATTTTCCCTGAAGCAGGACTCAAAATATACCTTGATGCAATGCCTGAGATAAGGGCAAAAAGACGATACCTTCAATATAAAGAGAAAAAAATAGAAAAAACGTTTGACGAAGTACTCTCAAATATAAAAAAAAGAGACATGATTGACAGTACAAGAGTTAGAGATCCATTAAAAATTCCAGAGGGAGCAATACTGTTTGACAACAGTTATCTAAGTATAGCTGAAGAGGTTGAAATACTTCTCCCTATCATTCTGTCCTATAAGGAGACAATGTGACATTCAGATGGATTTTAACAAGATTTTTTACATCCTGGCTTGTAAGACTTATAATCCCTATAAAAATATACAACTTACAAAAAATTCCTAAAAAAGGCCCTTTTCTCCTCGCAAGTAATCACATATCCTTCTTAGATCCACCTTTGTATGGATTTGTTTCTTCATGGGCCAATAGAGAAATATTTTTTCTTGCCAAAAGCGGTCTCTTTGAGGTAAATGTATGGTTTTCCTGGATTATAAGATTCTTTCATGCTATGACAATTGATACAAGCGGAGATAAAAATAAAAATCTCGCACTTATAAAAAAACTAAAACTTATTATAAAACATAATTTTGGCATACTAATATTCCCTGAAGGGACAAGAAGTAAGACAAAATGTCTGCTACCTTTTAAGCCGGGTGTTGGCTATCTTTCTTTAAAATATAATATACCTGTGATTCCGGCTTATATTCATAATGCGAACCTACCAGTAAAAGATATTATATTTAAAAGAAAACCCATCATATTTATATTTGATGATGCAATATATCCACAAAGTTATCCCAATAACAAAAAGGGGTATATTTATCTAACAAGAGATGTAGAAAAAAGCGTAAGTAAATTAAAAAAGAAAATAAATGGAGGTGAACTAAATGAATGATGTTTTAACTGACCCTTCAAGAAGGGAACTCGAAAAATACGTAGAGGAAAATCTACCAAAACTAAAAGAAGGGGACATAATCAAAGGTACAATAGTAAGCAGAGTTGGTAATAATGTTCTCGTGGACATTGGATGTAAATCAGAAGGTGTAATAACTCTGGACGAATTTACTAACCCTGAAGAGGCACAACCAGGAAAAGAAATAAATGTATACCTTGAAGCTCTTGAAGACAGAGAGGGTCAGCCAGTAATAAGTAAAGAAAAAGCTGATTTTATGCTTTCATGGGATGCTATAAAAGAAAAGCTTGAAAAAGGCGACAAATGTAAAGCAACTGTTAGAAAGAAAGTAAAAGGAGGACTTCAAGTAGAAGTAATGGGACTTGAGGCTTTTCTCCCAGGGTCTCAAATAGATGTGCGACCGGTTACTAATTTTGATGACTTTGTTGGTAAAGAAATTGATGTAAAAATCATAAAGGTTAACTGGGCAAAAAGAAATATAGTAGTTTCAAGACGCCAACTTTTAGAAGAAGCCCGTTCTCAAAAAGAAGTAGAGCTTTTTAACAAATTGAATGTCGGAGATATTGTAGAAGGAACTGTTAAAAATATAGTTGAATACGGTGCATTTATAGATCTTGGTGGGATAGATGCTCTTCTTCATATAAGTGATATATCATGGAAAAAGATATATCATCCCAAAGAAGTTTTAAATGTCGGAGAAAAAGTAAAGGTAATGGTGTTCACCAAGAACGAAGAGACAAAAAGAATCACAGTTGGCATGAAACAGATGAAACCTCATCCATGGGAAAATATAGAAGAAAAATATCCTGTTGGCTCAAGAGTCAAAGGTAAAATCACTTCATTTACTGACTACGGTGCATTTATGGAAATAGAACCAGGTATTTTTGGATTGATACACGTATCAGAAATGTCCTGGACAAAAAACGTAGTTAAGCCAGAAAAGATACTTAAAATCGGAGAACAGGTTGAAGCAATAGTATTAAGCATTGACAAAGAAAATCATAAAATATCATTAGGACTTAAACAAGCCCAGCCTGATCCATGGTCATTAATTGGAGAAAAATATAAAATAGGAGAAAAAATCAAAGGAGAAGTAAAAGCGCTAAGGCAATTTGGTGCTTTTGTAGAAATAGAAGAAGGGATTGAAGGGCTTGTAAGGAATGCTGATTTGTCCTGGACAAAAAGGATAAAACATCCAAGAGAAATACTGAAGAAAGGACAAAAAATAGAAGCAATTGTTTTAAATATTGATAAAGAAGCCAGAAGGATAACACTCGGATACAAACATACAAAAGAAGACCCATTTTATACTTTCGCAAAGGCACATGAAGCCGGAGAGGTATTAAAAGTCTCTGTTATTGATATACCAGCTACTGGAGTTGTAGTACAACTACCCTACGAGTTAGAAGGATTTATTCCTCTTTCTTTTCTAAACATTCCCAAGAAAAAGAAGCCAAAGGACGTATACAGGATTGGACAGGAAATAAGTGCAACAATAAAAAGAATAGACACTAAAACAAGAAAGGTTATACTAACTGAAAAACCTATAGTAAAGAAAAAGAAAGATATTAAAAGAAAACCTGCAAAAAGAACAGAACACGAAATGTCACCTAAGAAATTTACCTTAAAAGACCATTTAAAAGGCGATAAAAAGTTATAATCTTAAAGAGTTTATAAAACTCTTCAAGCAAAAAAAAGGTACATTTATTAGCATAGGATGTAAACTAAACCAGATAGAAAACTGGTATATAGAAAGAAATTTTACCAAAGGAGAGGATTTCTTTGTAGTAAATACATGTGCTGTTACAGTTAGAGCAAGAGCAAGTACAAGAAAATTGCTAAGACGAATCAAACTTTCAAATCCTCATGCAAAAATATTCATTACTGGATGTTATGCTCTATACGATATTGAAAGCCTAAAACAGTACGCAGACGGTTTTATTTCTATGCAAGATAAGAAACAAAAAACACTAATATTTAACAAGCCTAAAAAAGACAGGGTAAGAACCTATATAAAGATTCAGGATGGATGCGATGAAAAATGTACGTACTGTATATCCAGTCGACTTAGAGGTAAACCATACTCAAAACCAATGTCCCATATAGAAAAAGAGCTTAAGTATGCTTATGAACAAGGATTTAAAGAGGTTGTTTTAACAGGCCTTAATATAATGTTATACGGATTGGACATAAACACAGATTTTAAAACACTTTTAAAACGTATAAATACCATTAAAAATATTCCTGAAATAAGACTTTCTTCTCTTGAGCCCAGGCTTCTTGACTTTGAAACTATTGATATTATAAGAAACGGACCGTTCAAGCCACATTTCCATATTCCTGTACAGACCTTTTCAAATAAGCTACTATCTATACATAAAAGAGGGTATACAGACAAACATATTGCAGCACTTACTCAATATATTGAACAAACGTTCTCTAGGCCCGGGATAGGAGCAGATATTATTGCTGGATTACCGTTTGAGGATAAAAAAGACCACAAAAAAAACCTGGTTTTCCTTAATGAATTACCATTTACATACCTGCACATTTTTACATTCTCAAAAAATCCTGGTACACCTGCAGCCAATATGCCCACAATAAAAGATAGTATTGTAAAAGATAGAATAAGAGAGCTTAAATCCCTTGACGAAAGACTCCGCTTACGTTTCAAACATTTAAATGCTGGCAAAAAGCAAAATGTTTTAATGATTAAAAAGAACACGGGTCTCAGTGATAACTACTTAAATGTTAACACAGAAACAACATTCCCTGTTGGTCATATACAAAAGTTACTACTCTATCTTAAAGGACAGAAACTTTATGGAAAATATTCGTAATCTAAGCATTACTCAATTAAAAGATAAACTTAAGGAATACGGTTATCCATCTTACAGGACCAAACAAATCCTTAAATGGATATGGCAAAAAGGCGTTAACTCTTTTAATGATATGACGGATTTAAAAAAAGAGGATAGAAACAAATTATCACGGCATTTTTCTCTTAAAAACCTCATCATAGAAAACATAAAAACAGACAAAACCGGTACCAGAAAATTTGTTTTTCATACTGATAATAATCCTGATATTCCTCAGGGATTTATTGAAACTGTATATATCCCTCAAGGGAAAAGGCATACGGTATGCTTATCAACCCAATTAGGATGCCCTTTAAACTGTACTTTCTGCAGGACAGGATACTACGGATTTAAAAGGAATCTAACCCTTTTTGAAATACTTTCACAGCTTCTTGAAGTTAAAAGACACGTTGAGAAAGTCTCCAATATTGTATTTATGGGGATGGGAGAACCCTTTTTAAACTGGACAAATGTAAAACACGCGATTGAAATCATAAACAGCGACTTTGGCTTTAAAATAGGAGCAAGAAAGATTACAGTGTCCACAGCAGGACACATACCAGGGATAAAAAAACTTTTTGAATTTCCTTTACAGGTTAAACTGGCAGTTTCTCTTAATGCGGCAAATGAGAAAACCCGTTCTTTCCTAATGCCAATAAACAGACACTTTCATTTAAAGAATCTTATGGAAACCTTAAAAGAATACTATAACGTAAAAAAGAAACGGATAACATTTGAATACGTACTTATCAAGGATATAAATGATAGTATTGAACATGCAAGAGAGCTCGTAAAACTTATAAAACACATACCGTGTAAACTTAATTTGATTCCGTACAATCCATTTCCTGAAAAACCATTTAAAAAACCGGATTTTAAACGTATTGAAACATTCAAAGCCTTTCTATATAAAGCCCTTAAATCAGCTGTTTCTGTAAGACGGTCCAGAGGTTCATCTCTTTTAGGAGCTTGTGGACAACTTATTTATAAAAAGCAAAAGGAGGTATAATGGAATATTTTTTAACTGAAGAGCAAAAAATGATAAAAGAAACTGCAAGAGAAATTGCAGAAAAGTATGTAAAACCAGAAAGAGAAGAACTGGATAGGAAAAGTGAATTTCCTTACAAAATAATGGAAGAAATAGCAAGAGCTGATCTTTTAAGAGTATTTATCCCGGAAGAATACGATGGGCTTGGAGGTGGTATATTTGAGATGGCACTTGTTGTTGAAGAGTTAGCTCGCGTATGTGGAGGAGTTGCTGTTTCCTATGCTGCAAATGGGCTTGCTGCGTATCCGATTATTCTATTTGGCAATGAGGAACAGAAGAAAAAATATCTACCAAGACTTGCAGCTGGTGAAATTTATGGTGCCTTTGCACTAACTGAAGCCAATGCAGGTTCAGATGCTGGGAATGTACAGACAAAGGCTGTAAAAAATGGGAATGAGTACCTGATAAACGGCACAAAGCAATTTATTACCAATGGAGGTGTTGCACAAATCTATACTGTTATAGCGTCAACTGACCCTAAGAAAGGAGCAAGAGGACTAACAGCTTTTCTTGTTGAAAAGGATACAGAAGGTTTCACCTTTGGTAAAGAAGAAGATAAAATGGGGATAAGAGCTTCAACCACAAAAGAACTCATCTTTCAAGATGTTAAGGTTAATGAAAAAGACATACTTGGCAGATTGGGGATGGGATTCATTGTAACAATGAGAACATTCGACAAAACTCGTCCCGGGATAGGTGCACAGGCACTTGGGATAGCACAAGGAGCTTTTGAAGAAGCAGCAAAGTATGCTAATCAAAGGGTTCAATTTGGAAAAGCTATTTCCAGCTTTCAAGGAATACAGTTTATGCTTGCTGATATGCAAACACAGATAGAAGCAGCAAGAGCACTTGTTTATCAGGCTGCAAAGAATATTGATGCAGGAATAAAAGATGTTAGTGCTGCTTCAGCAATGGCAAAGCTTTTTGCATCTGATGTTGCTATGAAAGTAACTGTTGACGCAATACAAATATTTGGTGGTTATGGATACATGAGAGAATATCCAGTTGAGAAAATGATGAGGGATGCTAAAATTACACAAATATACGAAGGAACAAATCAGATTCAACGTCTTGTAATAGCTTCACATATTATAAGAAAGTATTAAAAGGTATGAGGACAGGCAATGCCTGTCCTCATACC
>JALVRC010000058.1 GCA_027025255.1 Caldifarciminota bacterium | reverse complement strand
CTTTTTTTCCGCTATAGGTTTTCCTAACAGTTCTTTTCTCATATACTATATTCTAACTAAAATCTATTAACTGTCAAGCTTTAGTAATTCATTAAATTTATATCGTGATGTTTGAAATAAAAATATAGAGTAGAACAACTCCTAAAACCAGAAAGAAAATGAAGGTTAGTACTTTATTTAGAATGAGGTGCTTTTTTAAGAATATAAGAAATGAGCTTTCTTTCATCCCTGCGAAAACCAGTATAAAAACGATTATCAGGGGGAGTATAAATGCAAGATTATATAAAAGCAGGTAGAATATTGCTCCGGTTCTAAGAGAAGGGATTTGAGAAACAAAGATAATGGTTGGCAAATAGACCTGTCCTGTACATACGAGTTCAAAAATAGACACCAGGACTCCTGTGATGAAGGTCCCGACCATTAAGCCACCCATTGTAGTTTTCTTTTTTATAATATTGTGTACTTTTTGTTTGAGCTTGTCACTCATCTGTAATTTCATGTCTTTGCTTTTGCCTTTTTTAATAAGGTAGATGTCATAGAGGCTTAATATTGCAAGAACAATCAGCATAGCTGCACCTGTTAATATAATACCTCGAGAAATCCATCTTAGGGCACTTATAATATGTAGTAGTTTGTAAGTAAAAAGGCCAATAAAAAAGTATGTGATAAAAACAGCAAATATGAATGGTATAGCTACACCAAGAATCTTCTTTCTTTTTAATCCAAGTACTGAGAGATATGTAATAAAGAAAATAAGAGTTGCAAAAGCACACGGATTTATACCATCGAGCAAACCAGCACCTATAAGAGCTGGGATACTAATGTTTTTATATCTTTTGAGGATAGATGTCTTTGCTTTGCTTTGGACGTTATCAATACTTTCCCATGGAATAGAGAGTGTATCAGTTTCAATGATATTTATTATATCTTTATAGCCAAAGTGTTTTCCGATGAGGTATTTGCTCCCTGAGAAAACAGCAGGGGTTAAAAGTCGTTTTTTCTCATTAACATTATAGAATAATCCGAATCTTTCAAGTAACAATCTATAACGTGGATTATCAACGTCGAATTCCCTGATTGTCATGTTAGGATATGTCCTTTTAATTGCTTTAAGGATACTATTGACTCTTGAGCATACCTTACAACCATACGAGTAAAAGAACACTATTTCCTTTTTTAGTTTAGAGGTTTTAATGAGAGTATCAAGTGGGGTGAGAAGAGTATCACTGATCTTCGTTTCCAGAGAAGAAAGTAGATTATCCATTATTTCTCTTTTGCCTCCGAGAAGATGTCCATTTACTATCATAACAGGTAAGGGATTGTCCATTTTTTTAAATTTCTTTTCGTATTTATCGAGTAAAATAATATTCTTTGTTGAATCAAGAGAATAGTACGTTATATGGATTAAGCCTCTATGTTTTTTTTGAAAAGAGGGAAGGTATTCATTTTTTATAAACATACAATTATCGCATTCAGGGGAATAGAAGAGGAGGGCTTTGTATTTTGCCTTTATATTATTTATATTTTTATCCTTTTTTGTATTATCTACAGTATCTTTTATATCCCCTTTATTTTTTATAAGATTGACTGTTAGACTGTCTTCAATAGTACTTTCATCAAGAGGAATATATTTTGCATTGAATGTTTTTTCTTCGCTATTGAATACAACTTCTGTAAAGTATTTACCGTCATGAGCTGAGGTAATAACGAATGTTGAATCAACTGTAAAAGGATGTATTAGTTTCCCCTGGTGCCCTACTATAAATAAATCTACAGAAGGAATTTTTTTAAGAATAGTAGTGTCTTTTAAGAATCCGTGGTCAATAAGAATTATCAAATCGCATTTCTTTTTAAGTTCATTTATAG
>JALVRC010000057.1 GCA_027025255.1 Caldifarciminota bacterium | reverse complement strand
GTTATATTTATAATAGAAGGTTTATTTTTAAAAAGGGCATTAACTTAAAAAAGAATTTTTTCTTGACTTAACAATAAAAATGTTTATAATATAATGTATGGTTTTATTATGGGGCCGTGGCGCAGCTGGGAGCGCGTTTGACTGGCAGTCAAAAGGTCACGGGTTCGAATCCCGTCGGCTCCATTTTAGAAACTAACCTAAAGGAGGATTTATGTGTGGAATTTTGTTTCATTTTTTAACTGCGAATGTAGATACGTTAAAAGATACAATTAAAGTAGATTCATCAAAGATGTATCTTTCTATTGCTGCTGATTATTATAGAAAGAACGAGTATGAATCTGCTATTAAAAATTTTAAAAAAGCTCTTTCTTTTGATACAGCTGATATCGTAATTTTATCCAGTATAGCACGTACATTTCAGGATATGAGCGAGATAGATAGTGCTAAAATTTACTATACTAAACTTATCAGCTTATATCCTGATAGTTCAAAGGGATATTTAGGTCTTGGTGGACTCTATTATAAATTAAATGAGTATGATTCAGCAAAGGTTGTATATGAACGGGGTATAGAGAAATCACCAGAGGATGCTGATTTATATCTTGGGATTGCATCTGTTTATAAGTCAATGGGGAATAAGGAGGCAGCTGATTCTTTATTTAAGTATGGTATTGAATTAAATCCTCTTAATCTTGCTTTAAGGAACAGCTATGCGGATTTGCTAATCAAGGAGAAGCGTTATAAAGAAGCAATAGAACAGTTGAAGCCTATTGTTGATAAGTATCCAGAAGATGTTGTTTCAAGAGAAAAGCTCGGGGATATGTACATGAAAACAAATCAATACAAAAGTGCTTTAAATCAATATTTGAAAGTTTATGACATTAAACCTGACAATAAAAAGATTGTGTTAAAAACTGCAAATGCCTATTTAAGAACTAATAATAGAACAAAGGCAAAAGAATTCTATGAAAAAGCTGTATCATTTGATACTACTGATGCGTATGTGTTTCTTAATTATGCTAATTATTATTACGCTATTGGTAATCTTTCCCAGGCTGAGAAAAAGGTCGCCAAAGCAATCAGGTTGGATTCAACAATAATGCCTGCCTATATCTTTATGGGAAATATAAAAAAGAGACAGATGTTACTTTCAGATAAACAAAAACAGTGGAAACAGGCAAAACATTATGGGGAACAGGCTCTATATTTTTATAGAAAGGTTTTGTCCAATCCGTCCTATGCAGGGAGTGTAAGGGAATCAGTTGACTTTATTAACAAAAAATTGGATTATTATAAAAAGAAGATATTCATGCAGGGTGGATAGTATTGCTCTTATTGTTTTTTCAGTAATCACTTTAAGGCAGGTTAATTTAAAAAGATTTGAAAGTGTAAAGGAAAGTATTTTTACATTGCTTGATAAAAAAGGATACTGTAAGGCAAAAATTAAGGTAGATAATGTGTATGAAAAGGACAAAAATACATATTTAGATTTAACTGTTTATAAGGGGCAACGATTTATTATTTCTAAGAAAATAGGAACACCTGAACTTAAAGAAAGGATTAAGGATTTAAAATACTATTCTAATATGTACATAGATAGTATAAAGAACGTCTTAAAAGATGAAGGTGTATGGAAAGATATTTCTGTATCTTTAGAATATGACTATGGCGGATACATTCTATACATTTATGGGCTAAAGACTTTCCCTTTCACTTATTTTTTTTCCTTTAACAGATACAGGGATTCTTATTCAGCCTACTTTTATATTGAAACAAGATACGTTAAAACCGAATACAAACAAGCAAATCAGGTTAAACTTTTTATTTTTAGTTTAAACATTCCCTTATTACTTGATATAACCTCAGTTAATAC
>JALVRC010000056.1 GCA_027025255.1 Caldifarciminota bacterium | reverse complement strand
TTGCAAATGTATAATGATTATGTAGTAAATTATTTTACATGTTGTGAGTAGTAAAAGAACAGTAGTTTTTATTAAAATTGGCAAATTTTACATTTATAATATATGGAAAAAACACAGAGAAGGATAAAATAAAGAATTTAAAGAAGCATTAATAAAGATTGTGGAGACAATGTTCATAATGTTTAAAGCTTTGTGCCAAATGCCTAAGGACAAGCTTGTTATCAAATCTGTAAAGGGAACGTTTATCTTCTCGGCATGAATGGATTCACTCAGTTCTATATATAACAGGCTCTGTTTCATAGAATTTATAGAATAATTAGAAGGCAACTTATACAGATGAAAGATAATTTAATGGATAAAGAAGTTTATGGTTAAGATGTGTATGTTGAATTATAAAGTTATTATTTTCACTTGACTTTCCACTTATTTTCATTATAATATTGCGTACGGTATAAATAAAAGGAGATTGTATGGGTGAAAAAAGCTGGATTCAAAATCGCATAAAAAGACGAGAGATTGACAGATATCTTAACGGAGGAAGAGATTTTATAAATGATGAAGAAATAGAGGCTAAACTTGCTGTAAGGCCTGATAAAATTAAGATAAGAGAAATATTTGATAAGGCCTTGCATATTGAGACACTTAGTCCTCTGGAAGCTGCAATGCTTATTAATCTTAAGGATAGAGAATTAATTGAAGAAATGAAGGAAGTCGCGCTTAAGATAAAGCTTTTGGTATATGATAATAGAATTGTAACATTTGCTCCTCTATATCTTGGGGATTACTGCGTAAATAATTGTGCTTACTGTGGATTTAGGATAGAGAATAAAGAAATTGAAAGAAGAATTTTAAAAGATGAAGAAATAAGGGAAGAAACCGAGGTCCTTGCTGGTAAAATAGGGCATAAGCGTTTAATTGTTGTTTATGGGGAACATCCCAGAACCGACGTTAACTATATTGCTCGTTCGCTTGAGTCTATATATAGTGTTAAAGTAAAGGTAAGAAATGGTTATGGTCAGATTAGAAGGGCAAATGTTAATGCTGCTCCAATGTCTATTGATGAGCTAAAACAATTGAGAGATGTAGGAATCGGTACATTTCAGGTTTTTCAGGAAACCTATCACCATAAAACATATAGAGAGGTTCATCCAGAAAATACTATCAAAGGGGATTATCAATGGAGACTTTATGCAATGCATAGAGCTTTTGAAGCAGGAGTGGATGATGTTGGCATTGGCGCTTTGTTTGGTTTGTATGATTGGAGATTTGAGGTCATGGGTCTATTATATCATGCGATTGAACTTGAGAAAAGGTTTGGTATAGGTCCTCATACTGTTTCTTTCCCTCGCTTAGAACCAGCTGCCAATACGCCATATATACAGAATACTAAATATAAGGTTTCAGATGAGGATTTTGAACGTATTATACTTGTTTTAAGACTTGCGATTCCGTATACAGGGATGATACTTACTGCGAGAGAGCCCAGAGTAATTAGAGACAGAGTAATTCCTTTAGGTATTACCCAGACAGATGCCTCTACAAGGATTGGTATTGGTTCATATTCTGATAGGTATACTGAACAGGAGCTTGAGAGACAGCAATTTCAGATTGGAGATCCACGTAGCTTAGATGAGCTTATAAGAGATTTAACCGGTATGGGATATATTACATCTTTTTGTACTGCCGGGTATCGATGTGGAAGAACTGGGAAGTGTATTATGGACCTTTTGCGTAGTGGAAAAGAGGGAAATTTCTGTAAACTTAATGCTGTTTTGACATTTAAGGAGTGGCTTCTGGATTTTGCGTCGCCTGAAACAAGAAGGATAGGTGAAGAACTCTTGAAAAAAGAACAAGAGGAAATAAAACAGAAACTACCAGGTATATACGATACGTTTAAAGATTATATACAGAGGATTGAAAATGGAGAAAGAGATTTGTATTTTTAAGTGTAACAGATTTTTAAATGAAGTTCATGAGCAGTATCAATGTGGAGGAATATGGGTTGCAAAGATAGAAAATAAAAGAAAATCTTTTATATGTGGTAGAGAGCCGGAAATGTTTATGCCTGCAAAAGAATTTTATTTTATGGATTATGTCCTTTTCGTTGAAGAACCTGAGAAAATAGATAATATAGAAAGTATTGTTAAAACCCTGGAGCATATATTTGGAAAGGATTGATTTTTCCCCTATAGGTTTGGTTCATTCTCCTTTTAAAAAACTCGAGGGGATACCTATTCAGCCAAAAGCTGCAAAGGATGTTAAGGGTTTTATAGAGATATTTAAAGATTTTGAGGAAGGGCTTGAGGATATAGAGGGATTTTCTCATATAATTATTCTATTCTATTTTCATCTTTCTAAGGGGTATTCATTAAAAGTTATTCCTTATATGGATAAAGAGAAAAGAGGGGTTTTTGCCACAAGGTCTCCATCAAGACCAAATTCAATAGGGCTTTCAGTTGTAAAGCTTTTAAGTAGAGAAAAAAATATTTTATACGTACAGGGTCTGGATATTGTTGACTTAACTCCTGTCCTTGATATAAAACCGTATGTTCCTCAGTTTGATACAGAGGAGAATTTTGAAATAGGCTGGCTTAAAAAGAGGGTGTATAGACTTTCTAAAACAGTGGACGATGGTAGGTTTAAAAAGGATTAAAATCTTGTTGGGGAAATATAGGTCTGAGTAGTTAAAGAAAATCATATGTAAACTTAGTTTTTTAAAGATTCTTTTCTCTATAAGTCCATATTTTTTACTTTTTTTAATGTAGACAATTTTACTTGACAGTCTAAGAAAAATATGTATAATATTATTGAGAATGATTATCAATATCAATATAAATAGAAGGAGATTAAATGCCTTATAGAAGATGGAAAAGACATGGGCACAGACATGGTATGCATAGGATGACAGAGCCAAGAAGGTGTATAATGAAGATATTTGAGGAAAATGCCGGACATCTTTCAGCTGAAGAGGTTTTTATGTTAGCTAACAGATATCTTCCCAATATTGGTATGGCGACAGTTTATAGAACACTTGATATACTCTCTCAGATGAATTATATAAATAAGATTGTATCTTATGATGGAAGAGCTCGTTACGAACTTGTAAGGGATAATAAAATACATACGCATCTTTTTTGTGTAAATTGCGGAAGAGTTTTTGAACTTCCCTCTCTTTCAGAGGATTTGATTGAGAGATTGAAAAAAGACATAAATGGAAATGCAGAAAACATGGGTATTGATGTACATAGTTTTGATGTGAGGATACAGGGCTTATGTCCTGAGTGTAAAAAGAATAAATAAAGGAGGTTTTATGTATAACAATTTCTTTTCAAATAGTTTTGGCCCAGGATACGGTGTGGGTTATGGCAGAGGTTTAGGTAGGGGATATGGTAGAGGTTACGGCAGAGGCTATGGAGGAGGAAGATGGTTTGGTAAAGGTATGGGATTTGGATATGGTTATCCTCATCCTTATTGTAGGAGATTCCCCTGGTATCCACGTGGTTGGAGATGGAATTATGGATATTTACAAAATTCATATCCTTATTATGGTTATAATTATAGAGAAAATAACAAAAAGGAGACAAAATGAAAATTGCAATAACATCAACAGGTAAGAATCTGGATGCGTCTTTTGATCAGCGGTTTGGTAGAGCGATGTTTTTTATTGTCTATAATATGGAAGATAATACCTTTGAGGCTTTTGAAAATCCTAATGTCAATGCAACTGGTGGTGCAGGGATACAGGCTGCACAGTTTGTTGTCAATAAGGGAGTAAAAGCTGTTATATCAGGCGATTTTGGGCCCAAGGCTTCACAGGCTTTAAGCTCTTCTGGAATAGAAATGATCAGGATGAATGTGAATACTGTAAGAGAGGCTATTAACGCGTATAGAAATGGCGATTATGAAAAGCAAGCAACTGGAGGGGCTGGTGGGTTCGGAGGATTTGATAGCGAGTCTTTTTATCCTCCTCCGTATATGCCTTATGGTGCACCTTTTTCTATGATGCCTTATCCTAAAGAAGCTGAAATTCATATGTTGAGATATATGCGTGACCAACTCAGATGGCAGTTGAAAATGGTTGAGCAAAGATTAAATTTTTTGGAGGGAAACAATGTTTAATGGTTCGAGAAACGGTCCAGGTCGAGGAAAAGGTCGCGGATTAGGGAGAGGAAGAGGAAGAGGCCAGGGAAGATATGGAGAAGCAGAGGATTTTGGCCATAGAGGTGAAGGTAAATGCGGTAAAGGTATGGGGCCTGAGGGGTTTTGTATTTGCAAAAAGTGTGGAACAGAAGTCCCTCATACCCCGGGTGTATCATGCGTTGAGGTTAAATGTCCTAAATGTGGTTTTCGTATGATACGGAAAGGACTTTAATGATTGTAGCTGTAGCGAGTGGCAAGGGAGGTACTGGTAAAACCACAGTAGCTACCTCCCTTGCTGCTTTTTTCAAGGGAGCAACATTTGTTGATCTTGATGTGGAAGCTCCGAATGGTCATCTTTTTCTTATGCCGGAAATTGATGAAGAAATAGAGGCAACTATACCTGTACCTGTTGTTATAGAGGATAAATGTACATATTGTGGACTTTGTGCAGAGGTATGTACTTATAATGCAATTTTTGTTGCAAAAGATACTATAAAAATATTTGATGAGTTATGTCACGGATGCGGGAGTTGTAGCTATTTCTGTCCGGAAAAAGCTCTTGTGGAAAAACCAAAAAGGATTGGTGTTATTAGAAAGGGAAGGTTTAATAGTGGGATTTATATTGGTGGTATACTTGATATTACAATAGCTATATCTCCTCCTCTCATAAATGAGGTGAAGTCATATATAAAGGGAGATAGAGTTGTTATAGATGCACCTCCAGGGACAACCTGTCCTATGATAGAAGCAGTAAAGGATAGTAATTATGTACTGCTTGTTGCTGAACCAACACCTTTTGGTATTAATGATCTTGGAATAACACTAAAGGTTATAAAGGATTTAGATAAAAAAGCAGGGATTGTAATTAATAAATCCTCTTTAGATACAGGTATAGAGGAACTTTCAAGGAAATACAAGATTCCAATTCTTGCAAGGATTCCTTTTAAAAAGGACATTGCTGAAAATTATTCAAAAGGCAAGCTTATATTAGAGATACCCGGTATGAAGGATATATTTGGTTCAATATGGAGAAAGATAGAGGAGTCTATATGAAAGAGATAGCTATTATCAGTGGAAAAGGCGGTACAGGAAAAACAACAGTTGTCTCATCCCTTGCTGCTATTATTGATAATAAGGTTATGGTTGATTGCGATGTAGATGCAGCAGATCTTTATATACTTTTAAAACCTCAAATACGTAAGGTAGTAAAATTTTCAGCTTCTTCTTATGCAAGTATTGATAAGAAAGAGTGCACTGAGTGTAATTTATGCAGAGAGGTATGCAGATTTGATGCTATTGATGAGCTTTTCAATGTAAGTAAGCTTTCTTGTGAAGGGTGTGATTTTTGTAGAAGAGTGTGCCCTGTGGATGCAATAAAGATGATAGAGAGAGAGTCTGGCGAATGGTATGTCTCAGATACAAAATATGGTCCTATGGTTCATGCAAAACTCTATCCCGGAGAAGAGAATTCAGGTAAACTTGTGACATTAATCAGAACCAGGGCAAAACTCCTTGCTACAGAAACGTTTGGCCCAAATGGTTATGTTTTAATAGATGGACCTCCCGGTATCGGGTGTAGTGTTATTTCAACCTTAACAGGGGTTAGTCTTGTTGTAATTGTAACAGAGCCTACTCCTTCCGGAATTGCTGATATGAAAAGGGCTTTATCTCTTGCTCAACATTTTGAGCGCAAGATTGGTATAGTTATAAATAAGTATGATATAAATGTGAAAAACACACTTGAAATAGAAAACTATGCCAGGAATGAAGGTATTTTTATCTTTGGGAAGATCCCTTTTGATAAAAATATTGTTAATGCTTTGAAAGAGGCTCTTCCTTATCCTGAGTATAGAGAT
>JALVRC010000055.1 GCA_027025255.1 Caldifarciminota bacterium | reverse complement strand
GTTGGGTATTCTTTTTCTTGTAGAGTTTTTAAAAAATATTTACTTATTTCAATGGCATCATCACAGTCAAAAGGGTCACTCATACCACCGAAATGTATAGGTAGTTTTTCAGATAATAGTTCAGTATTTAACGAATTGATTTTCCCTTGTTCAATTTTTTGAAATAAACGATTTAATGCATTTTTATCAGCAATTAAAGAAGTATTTGTTTTCCTTCCACCACGAGACATTGCAAAGCAGAAAAGGCAATTTAAATCACATTTTGGTTTTACGTCAAGCCGATAAGGAACTCCACAAAAATAGAATTGACTTGTTAATGACAAAAAGTAATTATATTTTGAATATTTCTTCATATTTTTATTGCCTATAATGGTGCGGCAGGTTTGCGAAGGTGTCGCGTAGCACATTCTTTGGGTGCAGCGTAGCAAACCCGCAGATATACGAACTGTTCGGATATAACGCTAATTTCGGAAGATATGTGAACTGTTCGCATATACATCCCTTTATACGCCGTGCACTCATGACCATCGGATGATAACGATGATTGTACAAGCAACTCCAATCAAGGCAATCAAAATGTGCAGTGCTAACCAAAGTCGATTAAGTTTAATCTTCTCAAGTTTTGAATATTTCAATTTATGTTTAGCATCAGATTCCGCTTTCAATTGCTCGATGCGTGCACCAGGGTGAAGCTCATCGATACGCTTTCTCCAATATCTTGCTCTTCTCATGTGGGATTGCCATCTTTCATACAGCTTTGCAGAAATAACAGCACCATATATTCCTAAGGCAATAAGCAGAATTGCCAGTGGGAGAGAAGTTAGCGTGAAATTTTTCTGGACTAAAAAACCAAGTATCGCAGCGGAAATAGTAATGATAAAATTTGTCACCGTAGCCCGTTGCGATTCTGACTGTCGTCCTTGGGTCCACTGTTCCTCACAAAGTTTGAGCAAAACGTCAGTATCATCAGCCATTAACTATACCTCCCTATTTTTTTTCAGCATGGTGTATATCTCGGTTATATACGCATTGCGCATATACCACCCTCTAGGTGAAATCATATCCCTTTCTTCTTCATCATTCTATCAAGCGGGTTTTCAATCTTTGCAAAACTCGCTTTGCTTACATAGATAAACGTTTTACTTAAAAGTGGTATATCATCATCCGGCGCTTTAAAATTATCCCTTAAGAGTTTATTACTGTCCTTGAAAGGTTCAATACTGCCTTTTATAGGTAAAGAGACTATCAAACTTAAACTCATCATCTAATACCTCCTACTTTTTTGCTCCAGTAGAGAGGAGCAAATATATTATACACATATTTTCCTTTTTGTCAAGGGAAAAGTTTTGTTTATATGACGTGTGGGGATGTTAATGGGAAGATAAAACAAATGGTTAAAAATTTTAGTTTCAAAATATAAATGCAGGGCATTTTTTAAATTTCTTATAAAGCCTGCATTTGTTTGTAGTCAAACACAGTAAGGTAAACAATTGTTTCTTGACTTTACCTTTAAAAGCAATATACTATACAAAAAAGGAGATGAGAATGAGGAAACTAATTAGTATAGTATTATTTTTAGCTCTTATTGTTGGTTGTAATAAAAAGAGTAATGGGGAGGAAGTAGCAGTTAATGAACAGAAAAAAGAGGTTTATGGTGTTGTTACTGCAACAGATGTTAATGTAAGGAATAAACCCGGTCTTAAGGGTAAGGTTATTTTTCAGGTAGATAAAAATGATACTGTAATAGTATATGATAGTATTTTTCCTGCAAATAAGGAGATTGTAAAAAAGCTGGATAGTATATGGGAATGTCATTATTCAGAGGCAATTCTAAAGGCTGACTGGAAGGTGTATGTAAAGGAATTAGGCGATACTGTTTTTCTTCCCAAGGGAAAGGCAATTTTAGTTGGATATACATGGTGCGAAGAGTACAATAAGAATCCTCCTGAGGAAATGGAAGATCGTTGTGTGGAGTTTAAACTGCATGGAAAAACATATACAGTAGAGGGGCATATTGAGGAAGTGTGTCCTTCTTTTACGTTTATAGACGAAGGTGACAGGTGGTATAAGATAAAGAAAGGTGGGAAACTGGGTTATATTTTTGGAAAGTTTGTAAGACTTTTAAATGACTAATAAAAAACAATAACCAATGGGTATTAACAAGGAGGTTTAAAATATGGTGTTCGTAAAGATATGCCTTTTTGTGATTAAGAGAGGGGATAGATGAAGGTTTTGATTACTGGCATCTCGGGTTTTGCAGGCAGTCATCTTGCTGAATATCTTTTAGAAAAGGATATTGAGGTAATGGGTACAATAAGGTGGCGTTCTCCCAGGGAAAACATTAAGCATTTGCTTTCTAAGGTTAATCTATATGATTGTGATTTGAAGGATTTGAGTGCAGTTGATGCCCTTATTGAGGAAACAAAGCCTGATATGATTTTTCACCTTGCTGCTCAAAGTTTTGTTCCTTCATCCTGGAGGTTTCCGGCAGAGACCATAAATAATAATATTATTTCAGAGCTAAATATTTTTGAGGCAGTAAGAAAGGCAAGGCTTAAGACACGTATACAAATAGCAGGTTCAAGCGAGGAATATGGATTTGTGAAGGAGAGCGAGGTTCCTGTTAAAGAGAGTCAGCCCTTAAGACCCTTAAGCCCTTATGCTGTTAGTAAGGTGGCTCAGGATATGCTTGGGTATCAGTATTTTAAAAGTTATGGTTTAAATATAATACGCACAAGAGCCTTTAACCATACAGGACCAAGAAGAGGTGAGGTTTTTGTTGTTTCAAATTTTGCTAAACAGATAGTAGAGATAGAAAAGGGGCTTAAACCTCCTGTTATAAAGGTTGGAAACTTAAGTGCGATAAGAGATTTTACAGATGTAAGGGATACGGTAAAGGCTTACTACAGTATTCTTTTAAAGGGTAATCCAGGAGACGTCTACAACATTGCAACAGGTAAAGGACACAATATAAGTGAAGTACTTGATATGTTACTATCTCTTACAGACACAGATATAACAGTAGAAAGAGATCCCCAAAGACTTCGTCCTTCAGATGTTGAAATCCTTATAGGTGATGCCAGTAAGATGAAAAAATTAACAGATTGGCGAGCGGAAATTCCTTTTAAAAAAACCCTTTTAGACACTCTTGATTACTGGAGAGAGAGAATTTAATAGAACATGAAAAAAGTTCTACTAACAGGAGCAAATGGCTTTGTAGGCAGTTATCTCAGTGAGGAATTACGGGCAAACAACTATTTTGTAAAAGAGATAAGAGAGGAGACATGTGATTTAAGGAATACATTAGAGGTGGAAAGCTGCGTGGGAAATGATACGTTTTTTGCAGCTTTTCATCTTGCTGCAGTAAGCTCTGTTTCTCAATGTGAACGAATGGGCAAACAGTGCATTGATGATAATCTTTCTATGACATTAAACCTAATGGATGCCTTAAAAGGAAAGGTAGAAAGGTTTATTTACATATCTTCTGCAGAGGTGTATGGCAAAGGCAGAAGGGAACATATTGAGACAGAGAATACTGTCCCGGTATCTTTTTATGGCCTTTCAAAACTTTTGTGTGAGCACAGTGCGTTTTTTTACAGACGAGCAGGAATGGAGGTTATTGTAGCCAGACCTTTCCCTCATATTGGTGTTGGACAAAGTGAAAGGTTTGTTTTTCAAAGTCTGGCAAAGCAGCTTGTTAGCTTAAAAAGAGAAAAAATTCCAGTGTTAAAAGCAGGAAACATTAAAGTTGTAAGGGATTTTTTAGATGTAAGAGACGTTGTCAGGGCATATTTAATGCTTTTAAAAAAGGGTAAAGATGGAGAGATATACAATATTACCTCTTCAGTCCACATTAGTATTGAGCAGGGATTGAAGATTATGGCAAACTATTTGGATATTAATCCGCGCATTGAGACTGAAGAACAGCTTATAAGGGATTATGACATTCCTTTTATGCATGGTTCATTCAGAAAACTTAATGAACATACTGGCTGGAAACCTGTCCATAGAATTGAAGAAACATTAAAAGATATTGTAAAATATTTTGAAAGCAGGGCATGAGAATACTTGTTATTAACTGGCAGGACTGGACTAATCCTTATGCTGGAGGTGCAGAGGTATATATAAGAGAGATATTTTCGCGTCTTGCTGATAAACACGAAATAACCCTGCTTTGTTCCGGATTTAAAGGCTCTAAGAGGGAAGAGATACTTGATAATATAAATATTGTGCGCAGAGCTAATAGACTTGATTTTAATTTCTGGGTTTATAGAAACTTAGCCTCTTTTGTCAGACACTATAAATTTGACGTGGTAATTGATGATTTAAATAAAATACCTTTTTATTCTCCACATATTTTAAAAGGTTCAGTAAAAACACTTGCTCTTATGATGCATCTTTTTAAAGAGGCTATATTTAAAGAGACAAATCCTCTATTTGCTTCGTATGTGTATATATCTGAAAGGCTTATAGGAGCATTATATAAGCATACATTGTTTGGTGTGTTATCGCCTGTAGGTAAGCTGGAACTTTCAAAGATAGGTATTCCCCCTGAGAACATATATATAATTCCTCCCGGGGTAGATGAGGAGAAATTCAGACCAGTAGAGAAAACGAATAAAAAATATCTTCTTTATACAGGACGATTGAAAAGATACAAGAGTGTGGATCACATACTTCATGCACTTGCCATATTGAATAAAAGAGATAGAAGATATGAATTGGAAATTGTAGGAAGAGGGGATGATGAAACAAGATTAAAGGAGATTGTAAAAGCTTTAAAACTTGAAAAACAGGTGCATTTTGCAGGTTTTGTTGACGAGGATAGTCTTGTAAAAAAATATCAACAAGCGTCTATTCTCATTCAACCTTCTTTAAAAGAGGGTTGGGGGTTATCTGTTACAGAAGCTGGTGCATGTAAGGTTCCTGTGATTGCTTCAGATGTACCTGGATTATCAGATTCTGTTGTAAACAATAAAACAGGATTTTTATATGCTTACGGTGATATTAATACTATGGCTGAAAGGATAGAACTTTTAATGGAGGATAAGGCATTAAGAGAGAGGATGGGTGAGGAAAATTTTAAATGGAGTATGAATTTTACATGGGATAGAGCAAGGGATAAAATGGAGAATTTGGTTAAGAGAGTTCAGGAATAAAGATTGAGGACTTGATAGAAATGCGAATGGCGTTATAAGATGTTAAATTCTTTCTTGTAGTTTAAAAAGGAGGTGTATATGCTTGAAGTAGAAAAGATAAGAGGTCAGACTGAAGTATTGAATAGTGCTGTTCTAAATATTGAGGGGGAAATTATATCAAATACAGGTATATCGGAGAAAGCATTAAAAACAATAAATTTTTTTTGGAAGAAAAGGGATAAAGTTGGTGAACTGTTTTCTTTAAGAGGGACAAAAGTAATGTTGGTTCAGATTGATTTATACTATTATGTGATTGCAGAGGATGGCTCTTCTATTTTTTGTTTTGTTGCAGATAAACACATAGCTGCGACTAATTTAATAAAGACTTTAGAAAAAGAGTTGGAGGATTAATTATGGGAAGTAGCATTATGAAGATAACGGAAGAGGTAAAATCCATGCCTAATGTTGAAGGTTGCGTAGTATTTGATAGAAAGGGAAATATAGTTAGTAACTGTTTGTCTTTTTCTCATGATAGTCTAATTAGATATGGAAAGAGCCTATCAGAAATGTTTGAAAGTATGGGGTTTGATATTAAAGGGATAATGTATACATATAGAGATAGAAAGCTGATAATAACTCCGTTTAGAAAAGGTATTATTGTTTTATTGGGTAATTTAAATGTTGCCTTGACTACAATGCATTTTGTTGAAAATATCTCAAAGAATCTTGAGCAATTTATAGATGAAGATACTAAATCATACGAGACAGCTCAGGGAATTGATACGGGATTGATAAATTATATAATGGATAATGGAAGTAAAGAGTTGGCAAAGTATTTTGGAAGTGAATTAGCAGAAGTCGCTATGAAAAAGGCAAGAGAAAATCTTTCAAATATTTCCGGGAACTTAACTGTAAGTGAGATGAAAGAGCGTCTTTTCCCGGTTTTATTTGAGAGATTTAGCGATATTATGGATAAAGATGAATTGAAAGTATGGATTGATAAGATTATAAAACAATATAACAAGGAGTAAAAATGGGGAAGAAAATTAAATATATTTTCTTGGGCATTATGTTGGCTGCTCCTCTTTTCGCAACTCAGCAGCATGGAGAGCCAACAGGTTTGGTTGTTCATGAAATTGCACATATTCTGTTTATATATGCAATGGCCATAATTATGAAGGCAATTCATAGCTCTTCATTGAAAAAGATTAAAGGCTGGCAGTATCTATATATGGCAGCACTGTTTTTCTTAATATGGAATCTTGTTGCTTTTTCAATACATATAATGCAAGAGTATATACCTAAGGATGCATATTCAAAAGAAGAATACTGGTTTGTTTCTTTATCTCTTAACAAGGCAGTCTTTCTAAGGGTTACGTTCTATATTGGTAGGTTGATAGCTCCTATACTAAACATAATCCCATTTGTTTATCTTTATAAATCAGTAAAGTCTTTTTCTAAAATTGCAGGTTAGGAGGGTATATGTTGCCATTTTTATTTGTAAAGATAGCTGATATAATAGGCCCTTTATTGGTTATTATGCTTTCTTTTATGATTGTTTATGAAGCTTCAAAGATAAAATCAAAGGTAAAGGGTATTAATGTATGGTATTTTATTTACTGGTTTGCTGTTGCTGAGGTTATATTTGCCATAGCACGTTCTGTGGGACATATCTTAAAACATCTTTTTGTCTCTCAGGGAGTAAATTGGAAAATAGCCGGAGCGTTTTCCGGAAGTCTTAATACAATAACATTTGTAATTGTATTTGTTGTGTCGTTAATCACTGCGGAAAGCATTAAACAATTTGGTAAATAGAGGTTATCTGGAATGGGGAGATTCCCCATTCCAGATTTTTTTAAAGAATTGTAGAGAAAATTATTGTTGACTTTTTTATTACTTTGTATATAATTATTATAGTTTTTATAATAAAAAGGAGTAGAATGAAGATATCAACAATAACACGGTATGGGTTGAGAGCTATGGTGGAGCTGGCGAGGAATGGAAAGGAGTATGTTTCTTTAAAGGAGATTGCAAGAAGAGAAAATATCTCAATTAGGTATCTTGAGAATATAATGGTCAGATTGGTTTCTGCAGGGCTGGTCCTTAGTAGCAGGGGTAAAAATGGAGGTTTTAAACTTGTAGCTCCCCCTGAAAAAATAAATGTTTTTAATATTGTAAATGCGCTTGAGGAAACATTATCATTGGTTTTTTGTGTTGATAATCCTCATTTATGTGAAAGGAAGGATAGCTGTAGTACGTATCCTCTCTGGAAAGGGTTAAAAAAAGTAATAGAAAGATTTTTAAAGTCATTTACACTAAAAGATCTTGTAGAAAGAAATTTAAAGGAGGTTTTATGAGTGAATTTTTAGGCGTAAATAAAATAACAAAGGAAAAGAAAGAAAAAATAAGAGAAATAATAGAAAGATTACACAAAGGGGAGTCTCCTGAAAGAGTAAAGGAAGAGTTTAAACAGGTAGTTGCTGAACTAAAGCCTGCTGAAATTGCTATTCTTGAAGGAGAGCTTATAAAAGAAGGTCTGCCAACAGAAGAAGTGCACAGACTATGTGATACCCATCTTCTTGTTTTTAAAGAATCTCTTGAAAGGAATAGGCCGTCCTTACCTCAATGGCATCCTCTTTATATCCTTATGGAAGAGCATAGAATGATGGTGGAACTCGGGGAGAAAATAGTAAGTAAAGTAAAAGAAATAAAGAACAAGGTAAGTTTTTCAGATGCTTTAAATGAAATAGGGGATTTGAAGTCCATGGTTGAGCAGGTGGTAAATTCCGAGAACCATTATTTGAGAGAAGAAAACGTCCTATTTCCCTACCTTGAAAAACATGGAGTAAAAGAGCCACCAAAGATTATGTGGATGGACCATGACCAGATTAGAAAACAAAAAAAGAACTTCAAAGAATATCTTGATAATTTTGATGAAAGTGTTGGTTTTGAAGATTTCATAAAGGAGATAGATGCATATTCAATAGGACTTCTTGAACTTATGGGTAATCATTTTTATAAAGAAAACAACATTCTTTTCCCAACAGGCTTAAGGGTTATAGAAAAAAATGAGTGGAGTACGATAAGAAAAGAATTTGATAATATAGGTTATTGTTGTTATAACCCTGTGACTTTTGAGGGTGCAGCAGATGAAGAGCAGAAAAGTAAAGTTGATGGCGAAGTTGTATTCCCAACTGGTAGTCTTACTCTGGAAGAGCTGCAATCTATATTTAATACCTTACCCGTAGATATAACCTTTGTAGATAGAAATGATAAGGTAAAATTTTTCAGTGAATCAGAAAAGAGAATTTTTATAAGGACAGATGCAATAATTGGAAGAGAAGTTCAAAATTGTCATCCTACAAAAAGTGTTCATATTGTTGAAAAAATACTTGAGGATTTTAAAGAAGGCAAAAGGGACAGTGCAGATTTCTGGATTTGGTTTGGTGAGAGGTATGTTTATATAAGATATTTTGCAGTCAGAAACAAAAAAGGAGATTATATTGGGACCATTGAAATTACTCAGGATATTACGGATATTAAAAACATTGAAGGAGAAAGAAGAATTTATGATGAAGAATAAAGGAGGTGTTGAGTGAAGATAGTTAAACTAAAAGATGTTGCAATCTCTCAAAATCCACATGGAGTGGATGCAAGGAAGATATACGATACAGAGAATGGAGTAGCAGTGGTTATAACTCTTAGGCCCAAAGAGTCGTTAAAAAGACACATTACTCCTGTAGATGTGTTTTTTTATGTACTTGAAGGAGAAGGGATTGTTGAGATTGGCAAAGAGAAACAGAAAGTAGTTAAAGATTCTCTTGTTGAAAGTCCAGCTAAAATCCCTCATTGTTGGTACAACGAAAGTGATAAAATTCTCAAAGTTCTTGTTGTAAAACTTCCCAGGCCAGAGGAAAAGACAAAAATCTTATAGAAGGAAGGTTATATGCCCGCTGTAAGGAAGAAAAAAATACTTTTTGTTTGCACCCATAATTCTGCAAGGTCTCAGATGGCTGAAGGTTTCATTAATTCTTTGTACAGTAAGATGTATAAAGCATACAGTGCAGGGACAAAACCCGGTAAGGTGAACCCTTATGCCATAAAAGTCATGGAAGAGGTGGGGATTGATATTTCAAACCATAAATCAAAAAGTGTATCTTTATTTAAAGGTACGGAATTTGATTATGTAGTTACAGTCTGTGCTAAGGCAAAAGAGACATGTCCTTTTTTTCCTGGGGCTAAGAAATATTTACATAAGGGCTTTCTGGACCCTTCTTCTATAACAGGTTCTGATGAGAAGAAGTTATCCGTCTTTAGGCAAGTTAGGGATGAGATACTTAATTGGATAAGAAATATTTTTGGAGGAAATGATGATAAATAATATAATTTATCTTGATAACAATGCAACCACACCTCTTGACGAAAGAGTATTGGCAGCTATGATGCCTTATCTAAGTGAAAGATACGGTAATCCTTCAAGTATTTATTCTTTTTCTCAAAAAATAAAAATGGAGATAGAGGATGCAAGGGATAAAGTAAAGGACATTATAAATGCAGATGAAAAAGATAAACTCATTTTCACAGGTGGTGGTTCTGAATCAGACAACCTTGCAATAAAAGGTATTGCTTTTGCAAATATGAACAAAGGGAAACATATCATTACATCCAGCATAGAGCATCACGCTGTTCTTAATACCTGCAAGTATCTGGAAAAATTCCATGGATTTGAGATAACATATTTACCAGTTGATGAAGGTGGTATTATAGATATAGATTTTTTGAATAAATCAATAAGAGAGGATACGATTCTGATTACTGTGATGTATGCTAACAATGAAACAGGGGTTATTCAGCCAATAGAAGATATAGGCAGTATCGCAAGAGAAAAAGGAGTTGTCTTTCATACAGATGCAGTTCAGGTTGCAGGGAAATTAACGATTGATGTTAAAAAACTTAATGTTGACCTCTTGACTATGTCAGCACATAAGTTTTATGGACCAAAAGGTGTGGGAGCTCTTTATGTAAAGAAAGGGACAAAAATACATCCTCTGATACACGGAGGAGGTCATGAGATGGGATTAAGAGCAGGGACAGAGAATACAGCAGGGATAATAGGTCTTTCACATGCTTTTGAATTGTCTTATGAAAACATTGAGCAGGAACAACTTAGAGAAAAAAAGATGAGGGATAGACTGGAAAAAGAGATTTTGAACAAAATCCCGGATGTAATAGTAAATGGTAATAAAGATAAGAGATTACCCAATACACTTAATGTGATTTTTAAGTATGTTGAAGGAGAATCTATTCTTATGCTTTTAGATTCAGAAGGTATATGTGTTTCTTCTGGTTCTGCCTGTACATCAGGTTCTCTTGAACCTTCCCATGTCCTTCTTGCTATGGGCAGGCCTCATGAATTAGCACATGGTTCAATAAGGTTTAGTTTTGGTAGATTTAATAAAGAAGAGGATGTGGATAAAGTAGTGAAAGTGCTTCCTGGTATAGTTAAACGGATGAGAGATATGTCTCCTTTCGGGAGGGGTAAAGATGAATTCTGGAAAACATAAGAAAGAAGATTTAATAAAAAAGACATTGAAAAATTATAGAGCGTATGCTTGCATATGTATTAAAGGAGGATGAAATGATAAAATTAAAAATAAAGGGTATGAGTTGCAACCATTGCAAAAATAGGGTGGAAAAAGCCCTTAATGCTGTTGAAGGTGTTGAAAAAGCAGTAGTTGACCTTGATAAAGGTCTTGCATTGATACAACTTAGAGAGAGAAGAGTAGAAGTTAAGGAATTAATAGATGCGGTTGTAGATGCTGGTTATGAGGCAGAAGCGATTTAAGATTGTTTAAAATAAGATTTGTTCAAAAAGGAGAGACGTGATGTATAGTGAAAAGGTAATGCAGCATTTTAAAAATCCTGCTAACTGGGGGAAAATAGAAAATCCTGATGGAGTAGGTAAGGTTGGAAATCCTGTATGTGGTGATGTTATGTACATATACATAAAGGTGGAAAATAACATAATAAAAGATGTGAAATTTGAGACTTTTGGGTGTGTCGCAGCGATAGCAACTTCATCAATGGCAACAGAACTTATAATAGGAAAAACTGTTGAAGAAGCTTTGAAGATAACAAATAAAGCAGTGGCAGAAGCTCTTGATGGACTTCCTCCTGTAAAGATGCATTGTTCTTTGCTTGCAGAAGAAGGGATTAAAGCAGCTATAGAAGACTATATGAAGAAGCAGAAACCTTAATCTAAGATTTATGCTTCTTAAAGGTAAATTCAGGTAAATTTAAACAGAGAAGTTCTTAAGCCTTTTATAGAATTTTTCATTATTGTATATACATACCTGTTTTTGATTGTTTTATTGATTTTCAAATAATACTATTGTATTGTTATAAGTTCCTTTAACAACCAAAAAATATCCATCTTTTCCTAACGTTTTTAATCTGTTCTTTATTTCTTTTAAAGTTTGTTGTAAGTCCTGAAGGGTGCCACTGAAATCCCAGAAAATTTTCCAATAATTGTAGCAGTATGAATCTTATAGTTTTTGAAGAACTTTATCTTTACAAAAGATATCAGTGATATCCTCTATCACCACATCCACAATCCAATCATCCATTTTTAATAACTCAGCAAGAGATTTTGATACACTATGTATGATAAGAGGTATTCCCCGAAAGGGGAATACCTCTTTAGGTTTTACTTAACAACGATTAGTCTACGGGAAAGCTTCCTGTTTTTGATTGTTAAAGTATATATATATAAGCCTGCAGCAAGGTCATCTGTATTTAAATCAATAGAATATTCGCCTTTAGACAGGTTTCTATGGATAAGGGTTTTAACAAGTTTTCCCTGAGCATTGTATAATTTAAGCTCTACAAAAGCGGTTGATGAGATTGAATAGCGTATAGAGGTATGTGAGAAACATGGGTTGGGTTCGTTTTGAAGCAGGTTAAATTCTATGTTGTCTGATGAGTCAATATTTGTGTTTCCTTCCCAGCCAGCTAATCTACACCATAGCCACCATGCAGCATATGCTTTTCTATTGGCATTTAAGGGCCTTGTATGTGCAGCATCGCATGTATACCAGTCAACACCTTCAGTGTGAGATTCCTGCCATTCGTCTGCCCAATTACCAAGAACTTCATTGCTGTAATTGTTCTTATAGTAGTTACAATTGTCATTAGCAAATTCAAAGTATTTGTTATCAGGATCCCAGCTTTCTATATCTGCAAAATCGTAAAGAATTTTCCCGTGTTCTCTACAATAATCTCTAATCAAATTATTATTTCTTTTTAAGGTGTCATCGTTCCATATATCTCTATGCCCTGTCATGTAAACAAACTTTACATTAGGGTAATCCTTTTCAAGCTTATCCATAGCATTAAGATAGGTTTGTATCCCTTCCGGGGTATTGTCTGAACATCCACCGCACCATGACCATATAACCACATTTACATCACTATTAGCAGGGTCATCAAGATATTCACGTGTTTCCTGTTCCCATCTTAGATCTCCATTATGACCAAGATCTCCTGGCTTAAAACGATCATCTATATCAAGTGCACCGGCTTTTGGCCCGTCATTCCATTGATATATATCTCCTTTATATCCTTTTAGATTGGTTTGACCAACAAGACCTGTCATTCCTGTAATTAGCTGACTCCCATGAGAAGTATGCCCATAGGCAATATGCAAGGTCTGTTTTGCATTCAAAATGGCTGATTCTGGTATTGGCTCAAGAAAAGCACAGTTATGGTCAATAATTATTGCCTGAGAGAATGCTAAAACAGGAATGGCAAATAGAAGATATGATAGTATTTTTTTCATTACACCTCCTTTTAGACATTATACATTATTTTTAAGACATGTCAAGTTTTTATTTAACATAAAAAATCTTGACATTGCAAATAAAGATTTTGGGTGCAGCTTTAGAATAAACAGTAGGAATTTAAGACGTTTACAAAAGATTCGCTTTAAGAAGGATTTATCTGGGTGCTGTAATTGAAAATTTATGGAATTATTTTATAAGATCAAGGAACATTGATGTTTATGAGTACAGAGGAGATGAAAAAAAGACTTGACATTGTATTTTTTTTATGTAAAATTTTATTATGGTTTTGAGTAAAAAACTGAGATACATAAAAAGGAGATATTATTAAACTATTCATTACCATTTTGATGTCAATACTATTTACTTCTAATCTTTTTTCACAAGAGAATGAAAACAGGATAAAATTATTAGTAAGTTCAAGAGTTGATACATCTAAAAAAGAAATAAAAGAAGTTCTTAGATTATATGAAAACTACATTAATTCAAGACCTGATAGCATTTATGACAACCCATATTGGAATAAAATAGAAAAAGAAAAGTATAAAGATTTTGATTTTTCTCGAAGTAGTATTTTTCAAGGTGGAATAACTCCAGGTCAATTGTTTAATGCTTATCCACCTTTTGTAATGTCAGTCGAGCTGGTCGACAAAAAATATCAAATTAGAATATTATTTGCATCAGCCACAACAAAACCTGAATATGCATGCTCAAAAGTTTGGTGTATTCAAAAACTAAATGCAATTAAGGAAGATAATAGGTGGGTATTAGAAAATTTGATTGTTGATATTACAAACAACTGGAATAACAGAACATTTGGTTTTATTGATTACATATATCCACCTAATTTTGATTTTAATGAAAAGAACGCTCAAAAATCAGAAAATTTTTGTAAGGACATAATAAAAAGGTTTAATCCAGCTTATAATAAGCAATTCAAATTTTATTTGACGGATAATATTGACGATATGGGGTTACTTGAAAATTTTGATTACTATTTTGTCGGTATAACAACAGGAAAAGCGAGGGGAAATATAATTTTTTCAGCCAAAGGAAATGAATTTTATCCACACGAATTTATTCATATCTTATTACCTGAAAATCTTAAACGTGGTTACTTAATAGAAGAAGGTCTTGCAGAATTCTTAGGTTCTAAGATTGAAATTGATGGTTATAACGAATTAATGAAAAAATTAGCGCAGGATATAGAAAATAATGAAAAAATGAATTTCAAATCAGTTGTTTCAAGAAAAATAAGATATAATGGTTATCAAACAGCATATCCTGCCGGTGCAGCAATATGTGAGTTAGTATATTCTGAAAAAGGTGATAAAGGACTGTTGCAACTAATGCTTGCAAATACGTCTAATTATGAGAATATACTTTTAACGATTAGAGAAATTACTAATTTGAGTGAAAAAGAGATAATAAAGAAATGGAAAGAAATATTAAAAAATACAACCGCTAACATTTTGTATAAGTAATGGCAGGTGATGTGGTAAACATAAAGGTTTGTAGGCGGTCCAGACTGCGTTGCGATTTGAATGGAAATTACCACGCAATTTGCCGTTATAGGACATTCCGCTCGTTCTCCGCTATAAAGAAAAATGATAATAAAAACAAGGCCTAAATGGTGTTATGATAAAAGATAAAAATAGCAGCAAACGAATGCCTGTCTGTTTGTTAGTGCACACAGACAGGGACAACTTGACTTAGTTATAAAGATATTAAAATGTAAAGAGGAAAAAACGTACTAACTAATTTAAAGTTAATAACGAGGTATATTTAAAGGAGGAAAGATGTTAGTATTTTTAGTTCTTTTTTCATGGCAGCAAAAGGTTGACTATAAAATAGATGTAAACATAGATACAAAAAAGCAGATACTTTACGGAACAGAAACAATAGTATATACAAACAACTCCTCTGATACCTTAAAAGAAATATATATCCACCTTTATCCCAACGCATATAGAAAAGGTTCAGTAATGTATAAAGAGGCTGAAAAATTCAATACTTCTCCTGATTTTGCCTATCCTCGCTTTTTTAAAAAGGCATACCTTAAGGTGCAAAAATTACAATCAGAAAGAGATGAATTACAGTTTTCAGTAGAGGGAACCATACTCCACGCGAGATTAAAAAATCCTATTTCCCCAGGAGCTACAAGGAAATTCCATATAGAATTTGAAGAATACATACCTGCAATATTTGTCAGATGGGGAAGATTTAAGAGCAACTATCATCTTTCTCAATGGTATCCGAAGATGGCAGTTTATGATAAAAAAGGATGGCATCCGGATGAGTTCCACCTTTATGGAGAGTTTTATGGTGATTTCGGAGACTACGATGTCTCAATAACTGTTCCTTCTAAATATAGAATAGCTGCATCAGGCATACTTATTGATAGCAAAATAGACAATGCACATAAAATAAAAACTGAAAGATATGTAATTGAAAATGCTCATGATTTTGCCTTCTGTTTTGACAAAAGGTATAAGGTAAAATCAAAGAAAGTAAATAATGTAAAGGTTAATGTTTATTATTTTTGTTCTAATGAAACAGCTGATAGGGCCTTAAAGTATGCTCTTAAGGGACTAAAATACTATGAGAATAAGTATGGTAAATATGGCTACAGAGAGATGGATGTTGTAGAAACAGAGCCAGGGCCTGGTGGCATGGAATATCCAGGACTCGTAATGGTTGATAAACAAAGTTTTGAGTTACCCTCTTTATTTGATTACTATCTTGAAAATGTTATTGTTCATGAGATAGGACACAACTGGTGGTATGGGGTTATCGGGAATAACGAAACAGATGAGGCCTGGCTTGATGAAGGTATAAACACGTTCTCAGATAGAAGATATACAGAAGAAGGCTACGGTGTAGCTAAAAATTTATTAAAATATTACAAATTTCTGTCATGGTTACCCAATATGGGAATAAGATACATCTACGAAGAAAATGTCATAGAAGTGGAAAGAAGAGGTTATGGAGAAGAAATTTTAAAAAGCTCTTACCAGTACAGGGAAGGGACATCTTATGGTGAAGCAGTGTATATAAAAGCATCACTTATGATGGATTTATTAAGAGATAGTCTTGGAGAAGATAAGTTCAATGAAGTAATGCGGGAATACTACAAAAATTACAGATACAGGCTTGTTTCAACAGAGGATTTTATAAGAACTGTTAATAAAGTTACAAAAGAAAACTGGGAAGAATTCTTTGATTACTGGCTCAAAAATAGAAAGATAGATTATAAAAGGCTCATTGGACTTAATAAAAGTAAAAGAAAAGGCTTGAGAATAGCTCCTCTATACGATTTTCCAAAAGGAGACGAACTTCTTATAACCTTTCTACCCTATGTATGGAAGATAGGAGATACCACTTTGATAGGGAATTTTTCTATGATAAAATATAGAACAGCAATAGGGCCAACAATTACAGTAAACAGTGTTTATGAAATAGAAAATAGGAATTTTATAACAAACACATCTGCAATTATTCCTCTATATTTAATAAAAAGGCCTGTAAGAGACCAATATCTCAGTATAACGATGAAGGATATTGAGCTTAAGGAAGTTTCTCTCTTTACCTCTTTTGGGCCCTATCTTTCATATCCTCCATATATAAATATCAGGACAGGTTATTTACATGAAAACTCTTTCAATATATGGGGAAATCGTATACAGTTTACCAACATGGGAAAAAATTCTCTCTCAGGATGGGAAGTCAACTTTGATATTGATATTTCAACTTTTAATAGATACACAATAAACATCTCAGAGTATCAAAGAATATACTGGCTTACTAATCTTTTTGTAAAGGCAGAATACGGGACAGGAACAAATTTAGCTCAGGCTTATATGTTTAATTACGCCAATATCCCGGGCAATGATGATACCACAGGATACAGCACAAAATCATTGATAACAGCTGGTATGAATTTTCCTCTATGGTATTATGCTGATATATACTTAATAAAGGAATATCTTAAGTTATCATCTATTATGGGAAATGTTTCATTCTATCTTTACAATATAAGTGATATAAAAGACCTAAATAACATCAGTAAAACATTACATATAACAATTCCCGTAATCTTCACAGTATGGAATATTCTGCCTATAACTCTTAACCCAGGTTA
>JALVRC010000054.1 GCA_027025255.1 Caldifarciminota bacterium | reverse complement strand
TTTTATTACCTTTTGAGAATAAAGTTGATGTAGAAGAGGTCCCCAAAAATGTTAAAAAGGGTCTTAAATTTCATTATTTTAAAGAAATAATGGATGTACTTCATTTTCTTTTTAAATTTAAAAAGGAGAATAAGCGATGAAGCTTGTAGAATGTGTACCAAATTTTAGTGAGGGTAAAGATAAAAATATTATAAATGCAATTACAAATGAAATAAAAAAGGTTGAGGGAGTTTTTCTTTTAGATGTAGATCCAGGCGAAGCAGCTAATAGAACTGTAGTTACTTTTATTGGCGAGCCTTTAAGTGTTATAGAAGCCGCTTTTAATGCTATAAAAAAAGCACAAGAACTTATTGATATGAGGAAACACAGGGGAGAGCATCCGCGAATGGGAGCTACAGATGTTTGTCCTTTAGTCCCTGTATCCGAGATTACAACAGAAGAGGTTGTTGAGCTTTCAAAAAAATTGGCTAAACGGGTAGGAGAAGAGTTAGGAATTCCTGTTTATCTATATGAAAATTCTGCTTTAACTCAAGAAAGAAAGAACCTTGCAAATATAAGAAAGGGTGAATACGAAGGATTGAAGGATAAAATGAGGGATGAAAGATGGAAGCCAGATTTCGGGCCTTCAGCATTCAACGAGAAATCAGGAGCTACTGTAATTGGCGCAAGAGAATTTTTGATAGCTTATAATGTTAATCTTAATACTCGCGACAGAAAGCTTGCTCACGAGATTGCTTTAAATATTAGAGAACAGGGTAGAGCAAAAAGAGATGAGAATGGTAAAATTCTAAGGGACGAAAATGGCAAGATCATAAGAAAACCCGGACTTTTGAAGAATGTTAAGGCGATAGGTTGGTATATAGATGAGTACGGTTTTGCTCAGGTCTCTATTAATCTTACCAATTATCATATAACTCCTTTGTATAAGGTTTATGAAACAGTTAAAGAGGAGGCGGAAAAACTTGGGCTGCGTGTAATTGGAAGTGAACTTGTTGGCCTTATTCCCCTTGAGGCATTAAAAGAAGTTGGAGAGTACTATTTGAACATGCAGAAAAGATCCATTGCTTTACCAGAAAGAGATATCTTACATTTTGCAGTGCTTTCGTTAGGCCTTAATCAACTTGGGAATTTTGATATTTATGAAAAAGTAATAGAGTATAGAATAGCTCAACCGTCAAAGCTTGTTAATATGAAGATAAATAATTTTGTGGATGAGATTTCAAGAGAATCGCCTGCTCCGGGAGGAGGTAGTGTCTCAGCTCTTGCTGGCGCAATTGGAGCTGCCCTTCCTAATATGGTTATAAACCTTTCAATTGGTAAAAAGGGTTATGAGGGGATAGAGCAGGAATTTATGAGTCTTGGCAAAAGATTTCAGCATTTTAAGGATAATTTTTTGAGATTAATTGATAAGGATACAGAGGCTTTTAACAAGCTTATGTCTGCATTTAAATCTAAAAAGGATGTAAGGAAAATGGCTGTTGAGGAGGCTACAAAGGAGGCCACGAATATTCCATTGACAACTCTTGAGATTGCTGTAAAAACACTTGAGATTATTATGCCAGTTGCTCGTAAGGGTAATGTGAATTCAATAAGTGATGCTGCTGTAGGGGCTTTGATGTGCTATGCCTCGGCAGAAGGGGCATATTACAATGTAGTTATAAATTTAAACAGCATCCAAGATGAAGATTTTGTAAAGACTGTCAAGGAAAAAGCTGATAGTCTGTTAAACAGGGCAAAAGAAATTAAGAAAGGTATACTTTCTTTAATTGATACCAAGCTTGGTATCTAAGGTTTAGTTTTCCCCAATGCAAAAGGGGTTTTTAAAGAATATCGTAGGTTTCAGTGTCGGAACACTTTTTTCACGTTTAACCGGGCTTATAAGAGAGGTTGTATTTGCTTTTCTTTTTGGAGCAGGAATGTATGCAGATGCCTTTAATTTAGCATTCAGGATTCCTAATCTTTTAAGAGATTTCTTTGCTGAATCGGCTCTTTCCGGTGCATTTCTTCCTGTTCTTGCAAGGCGAAAGAAAGAAGAGCAGAATATTTTTGCTTCAAACCTCTTAAACGTTTTGTTTATATTAACACTTTTCTTGACAATAATAGGTGTTTTTTTTGCCCCTTATTTTATAAAGTTTTTTGCTCTGGGGTTTATAAAAGTACCTGGAAAGATTGAGTTAACAATCTATCTTACGAGGATTATGTTTCCGTTTATTATATTTATTTCTGCTTCCTCGTGGGCAATGGCTTATCTAAATAATAAAAAGATATTTTTTATTCCCTCATTTAGCTCAGCTGTATTCAATATTGTATCGATTGGATTTGCTATTGTTCTTTTTAATATAGTAAATCCTCCTATTGTTGGTATGGCTATAGGCGTTTTAGCAGGTGTTTTTTCTCAGTTTCTTCTTAATTTTTTGTGGAGTGTTAAAAAAGGTTTTATATATGTTTTTCATATAACGCTCAAGGACAAAGGACTTTATGAAGTTTTAAAATTGTGGATTCCTATGGTTTTGGGTTTAGGCCTTATAGAGATAAATGCTGCAGTAGATACATTCCTTGCTGCTCTTTTGAAACAGGGAAGTATTAGTTATCTTTCTTACGGTTATCGGGTAATGCATCTCCCTGTTGCTCTTTTTGGAACTGCTATTGGGAGTGTTAGTCTTGCTGAGTTTTCTAAAATAGCTTCCAGGCAGAATATAGAAGAATTAAAAAAAGCAGTAGCACGTTCACTAAGAAGTGTTTCATTGTTTCTTATCCCGGCAGCAGTATTCTTTATGTTCTTTGCTCCTCAGATTGTTTCAGTTTTGTTTGAGAGAGGAAGGTTTACCCATATTGATGTTAAGGCGACTGCTTCAGTGCTCAGGCTTTATCTTATAGGGATATGGGCTGCAAGTTCTCAAAGAACCTTATCAGCTGCATTCTATAGCCTAAAGAAGGCAAAACTGCCTATGATTGCAGCAGCAGTCGGCGTAATAGTTAATATAGGCTTAAATGTTAGTTTGATGTGGGTTTGGGGATTTAAAGCCTTTCCTTTCGCAACGTCCATGACTTCTTTCTCGGTTTTTACTATTCTTAGTATAATTCTTTTAAAGAAGATAGGGAATTATTACATTAAACCAACACTTATTTTTTCTTTAAAAATTTTAGTTATTACTGGTATAAGTCTTATCCCTGGTATTGGTGTGTTGTATGGATTGAGATATCTGGTTATGGAAAGCTTTTTTGTGAAACTTTTAGAATTGATTGTTTCAGGTATTTTGTTTACCTGCATTTATGTGCTTTTACTTAAGGTAGTCATGAGAATAAATATAAGAGAGTATTTAAAGAAGTAAGTTTAAGTATGTGAAAAGTATAGAAGTAATGTGTGTTTTACTTTGCCATTTGCAACCTATATAGATTGTAATAGATACCCTTTTTCTGCATCAATTGCTCATGAGTACCATTCTCAATGACACTTCCATTAGAAATTACGAGTATCCTGTCTACAATCTTTATAGTTGATAATCTGTGAGCAATTATAATAGTTGTTGTTTCCTTAAGTAAGGATTTAAGTTCATTATGAATAATATCTTCTGTTTTAGAATCTACATTTGCTGTTGCTTCATCCATAATAAAGATGGCAGGCTTAAAGAGTAAAGCTCTTGCAAAATTTAGAAGTTGCTTCTCTCCCTGAGAGAGATTAGAACCTTCCTCCTGGATTTCTGTATTGTCATTAAAGCGTTTTTTTACAAAGTCTTTCATATGGACAATTTCAAGTGCTTTTTCTATCTCTTTTTTAGAAAATGTCTCTCCTAATGTAATGTTTTCCTCTAAAGTGTCTGCAAACAATACAATGTCCTGAAGTACAGCGCCAATGTTTTTTCTTAAGTAAGTTTTATCATATTCTTTGATGTTTTGACCATCAATAAGTATCTCACCTTTATTTACATCATAAAAATTGAACATTAGATTTATAATAGAAGTTTTACCTGCACCAGTAGGTCCGACAATAGCTATTTTTTCTCCTGGTTCAATAGTAAATGAAACATCTTTTAGAACATAATTATTCTTTTCATACGCAAACCAGACATGTTTAAATTCAATTTTACCTTTGAAGGTATGAGTTTTAATATTGCCAGAATTCTCTTCTATCTTAGTATCCATTATTTCAAATACTTTTTCCCCAGCAGCCATTGCTGATTGTAATATATTGAATTTTTCAGATATGTCTCTAATAGGGTTAAAAAAGCGTTCTATATAGGCAGTAAAAGCTATTAATGTGCCAAGAGTCGCAAGTCCTGTTATAACACTTATACCCCCGAAATAAATAACAAGGGCAAGAGCCAGGGAAGAGAGAAAATTAATAAAAGGACGGAATACAGCAAAGATAAGAAACTGTTTATAATTTGCTTTAAAGTAGGCATGATTAATTTCATTAAAATCTTTTTTTTGTTTTTCTTCTCTTTGAAGTATCTGTATTGTTTGAATGCCACTGATATTTTCAGAGATAAAACTGTTAAGGTTTGAAAGCAAAGTCCTAACCTTTCTGTAGGCTTTTCTTAATAGTATTCTGAAATAGTATATGCTTAAAAACAATACAGGGAGTATAGCATAGAGAATCATAGATAGTCTTAGATTGATAATAGGTAAAAAAACCATAATGCCTAAAAGTATAAGAACGTCACCAGTAACTGAAGGAAGGACTTCACTGAAAAGCTGAGAGATAGTCTGTACATCGTTAGTTACTCTGGTTACCAGTCTTCCTCTTTTTTGTGTATCGAAGAATTTAACAGGAAGTTTTAACACATGGTTGTATACATCCACTCTTAATCTATGAAGTATCTTTTGTCCAGCATACGTGAGGAGGAAAACTTGAGCAAAGGAAGCAAAAAAACTTATAATTATTACAATAAGAAATACAATGGCGGTTTTTATGAGTCCATTTATATCGCTTGCTCTTAAGGATATAAGGAGGGCTTTTGGTATTCTGTTTAAAAGACTGTATTCGAAGAAGATGTAATCCTTGCTAATATAAGAGGGCTTGAATTTAATATCTTTTCTATATTTTTTTATAAAATATATATATATCTTTTTATCGAGAGGTCTTAAATGAGGATTCTTCTTTAAAACTCTTTCTTTTACAGCCAAAAGAGAATCATCTATAGGGATACCTTTTATGTGTAGTTCTTTTAAGTTTTTAATATTAATTATCCGTACTGTTTTAACTATATAATTATCTACTGCTGATTTAAAAATCAAAGGCATATATAATTGTAAAATTGTCATTATGAGGCTTACAATTATACCACCTACAATAAGATATATATCTTTTTGAACGTATTTATAAAGCCTTTTTATAATTCGGCTATCGTATATTTTCCCTGAGGATGAAATATTTAATTGTCCGTGTCTCATCGCTTATGGAGGGTTAAGAAAAAGTTATAAAGCCCATCTTTATTAATGAGCTCTCTGTGAGTACCATGTTCAACAATCTGCCCATCATCAAATACGTAGATATATTGTGCGAGCGAAAGAGTTGCTGGCCTTTGAGAAATAAGAATTACAGTTTGGTCTCTAATAAAGTCTCTAAGGTTTGTTATAATTTGGTGTTCTTTGTTAGCATCAACAGCAGATAATGGGTCATCCATAATCAAAATCCTGGAAGGTTTTAACAATGCTCGTGCTAAAGCCAATCTTTGTTTTTGTCCCCCAGATAGTGTAATTCCTCTTTCTCCTATAAGCGTATTGAACCCCTCCGGAAATTTTATTATCTCATCATACAGTCCTGATATTCTGGAAACATTCTCAATATCCTTTTGAGTAGCATTTTGATTGGCAAGTAAAAGGTTTTCTTTGATTGTAAGAGAAAATAAAAAGGTACTTTGTGTAACATACGATATGTCCTTTCTTAGATTCTTTATTGGATAGGAAAAAATACTTTCGCCATCAATGAAAATAGTATTTTTTGGTGGTTCATATATTCTGGGCAACAGAGAGGCCAAGATGGATTTCCCCGATCCTATAGTTCCTATGATACCTGTATGGTGAAAAATCCGTTTTATCTTAACAATTCTACTGGCGTCCAAAGT
>JALVRC010000053.1 GCA_027025255.1 Caldifarciminota bacterium | reverse complement strand
GGGTATACATATCCAGGGGCACCAGTATTCGAACTAAATGGATATGAGGTTGAAAAATGTGGTGAATTAGACAAAGATGTGATAACGGCCTACAAATCAAAGCCACTCAGGTACATTAAGAAGGACGTAAATTCTTATCCAGGAGATACATTGGTTAGTATTGATATAAATAAATATGGTGTTTTAAGAGTAACATGTGATGATAAGGCCGTAAAGAGTATCTATTACATGGCACCTGCATAACAATATTTTCCTCTTTTTATTTTCTGTATTGAATGCATAAATATAACGGAAAGAGAAGAGGTGTAACAACCATGATGGTATACAATGTAGAAGTAAATATGGACAAGATTGATGAACTACAAAATAAATTTGGTACGAAGGTTTTATTTATTGGCCGTATGAAAATATTGACCTTTTTAGAGATTTTTGAGCTGTTTCGTGATGTAAAAAATGCCGAGGTAAGGGCAAATCAATACAGTTTTTCACTGAAGGGCATTGATATAGATTACATCACGTATAGAGAAACGAACATCAGTTCAGCGTTTGACGTGCATTTCTGGCAGGGTGATGAAATAAAGGCAGTGAAAGGCCAGATAAATCTGTACAGTATAAAATGGTTTGTTGATAAGATTTATGAAATATACGGCAAGGATCTGAGAAGAAGGGCTTTTTACGACAATACCTACATGGATGTATTTTTGATAGAGGCACCGAATAGGGTTAACCGCAACAAGTATCCATTTTTAATGGTGCTTGTTTTAAAGGTGCCAGATGGATATACAGTGAAGTGGATATATCCGAGCAGCAGATTTATTCCAATATTGAGCCCATTATACTTTAATGATATAGAGTTAAAGATACCAGAAGTAGGGGCTAAAGTACGGATTAACACGGATGTATTAAAGAGGATATACATGGTACTTGACAAGCTAAAAGCGGACATATTCAGCATATCACTTTACAGGAGAGGGATACGTCTGAACATAGTGGATTCCACATTAAAGATAGAGCAGCAGATTTACATATCTGGAGAGGAAGTCCACATAGATAGGAGAGCAGGGAAGAAAGAGAACATGGAAGGTATATATTCCTTTGAATATCTCAAGAGCGTACTGCCGAAGAAGACAGCAGGTAATGTGATAGACATAACACTTGAATTTGGATACAGGGTTCCAATGCAGCTCCATTATCTATCCATAAATGGATACAGTGTTGATGGAGCCATTGCACCAAGGGCATCCGTTTAACATTTTAAAAAACAAAAATAAATCTAAATCTACATCTAAAGCCAATCCTACTTTTTCTCTTTTTATTTTTGCCTCCGAGAATTTTTTCTAATATGCCCACCACGAAAGCGACTTTTTATAAATGGATTAACCCTATCCCTTATTTTAATTGTTCTCCAGGAGCGTCTTTATCAGTGGGTGTTACCAATCAGGAGCCAGTATAAAAATATGATTAGCACCCGCTAATTGATTTTTCTAAACATTTCATACAAAACACCCTCATCAGCACGAGACACGCGAGAATGCTGTTCTTTATGCTTTCTCAGACAACATATACAAAGTCCTCACATAATAGTAAAACCCCATAAAGGCATACACGCTGTTATTACATCTTTCAATAGATAACTGTTTATATTATCAAACATACAAGATAACAAATAGATGAACATCACAAACAACAGATAATGGTTTAATATATAGATAATGGTGTACAGGGCAGAAACAGCAAAAAAATTGGTGTAAACACCCCTTCTCCTTTCTCCTCCTACTCTCTTTAGAATTATTATTTATAATGTGCATGGGTATGGGTAATATGAATGGAATGGAATGGGATAAGGGATAAGGGATAACAGGTAGATGTGTGGAGTGTGTGGCTGGATTTTTTATTTAATTTTAATTTTAATTTT
>JALVRC010000052.1 GCA_027025255.1 Caldifarciminota bacterium | reverse complement strand
GTGTACAGATGGGAAGACTTTGAAGGGATAGAGGAAGAAAAAAATATAAGCAATACTGTTATAAGGCTTACAGGCACAGACCTACTCCTAAACACTGTCTCCTACACCATATACGATATTCAGGGCAGGGTAGTGCTAAAAGGCAGTAAAAAAAGACTTTCATTAAAAGACTTCACTCAAGGAGTTTACTTTGTAAAATATAAAAACAACAACAAGGAGGTAGTAAAGAAACTTGTAATTGTTAGATAATATAGTTTATAAAAATATTTTTTCTTGACTTTACTTAAAAAGTATATAAAATGTTTCAGATGGAGGGTTAGTCTAACGGTAAGGCAGCGGACTTGAAATCCGTCGACCCTTAACGGGTCTTGGGGGTTCAAATCCCTCACCCTCCGTTTTATGGAGAGGTGGCCGAGAGGTCGAAGGCAACCGCTTGCTAAGCGGTCGTACCCTTAACCGGGTACCGTGGGTTCGAATCCCACCCTCTCCGTTTTTTGGTATATATAATGATAAAAACAAGAATAGCACCGTCTCCGACTGGAGCAATACATATAGGTCTTGCACGAACCGCTCTTTATAATTTTTTTTATTCAAGAAATAAAAAGGGTAAATTTCTTTTAAGGATAGAGGATACTGATAGAGAGAGGTCAACAGAAGCCTCTTTAAATAGTATAATTGAAGGTTTTAAATGGTTGGGGATTGAGTGGGATGAAGGGCCTTTTTTCCAATCACAAAGATTTGGTATATACAAAAGGTTTGCTGATAAGCTTATTGAGGAAAATAAGGCTTATAGGTGTTTTTGCAGTACGGATAGACTTAGGAATGAAAGAGAGCAGGCTTCAAAAGAAGGCAGGGCATGGAAATATGATAGATTGTGTCTAAATCTTACGGATGATGAGATAGAAAGGAAGTTAAAAGCAGGTGACCCCTATGTTATAAGGTTTTTTATCCCGAATGGTGAAAGTGTGTATAATGATTTGATTCATGGAGAAATAAGGAAAAAACATAGTGATATAGAAGATTTTGTTATTATGCGTTCAGATGAGTCTTTTACATACAATTTTTCTGTTGTTGTTGATGATGCGTTAATGGGGATTACTCATGTAATAAGGGGGGTTGAGCATATAAATAATACATTTAAGCAAATACTTCTGTATAAGGCTTTAGGTTTTAATCCTCCGTTATTCGCTCATCTTCCGCTTATACTTGGACCTGATAAAAAGAAGCTTTCTAAAAGGCACGGTGCTTCTTCTATAGACGAATACAGACAAGATGGAATCATTTCAAAAGCCCTTGTAAACTATCTTACTTTGCTTGGTTGGTCTCCGGGAGATAATAGAGAGATAATGGATTTAGCTGATATTATTGCCTTATTTGACGTAAAAAGGGTAAAAAAGAGTAATGCTGTTTTTGATAAGGATAAGCTTTTATGGATGAATAGTATGTATATTAAAGAAATGGATATTGAAGCTTTATCAGACGAGGTTTTAAGTTTTATAAAACATCAGGGTATAAACGGTATGTTATCGGTGATAGATAAAGATAGGGATTATTTTTATAGAGTTTTAGAACTTATAAGGGATAGAGCTACTACGCTTGTTGATTTGATTGAGACTGCCCGTATATATTTGTTTGAGGATTATGATATTGAGAAAAAAGCCATGAAATATATAAAGACTGGCATAGAACATTTAAAGCTTATAAAACAAAGGTATGAGGCTCTTGAGGTATGGGATAAGTCTCACCTTGAAGAGGAGCTAAGAGCACTGTCTGAAGAGAGAGGGGAAAAGGCAGGACTTTTTATCCATCCTGTAAGGGCTGCTTTAACAGGGAGAAAGGTAGGCCCACCCTTGTTTGATATAATTGAAGTCCTGGGTAAAATAAGGACAATTAAAAGACTTGACAGAGTAATAAATATGTATATAATTTAGTGTTTCTGCTGGGGGATCGTCTAACGGCAGGACGGCTGACTCTGGATCAGTTGATCGGGGTTCGAATCCCTGTCCCCCAGCCATTGTAAAAAAAGGAGGAGTTTTATGTTTTTGTTTTTAATAGGCATTGTTTCTTTTAATAGGGCAGAGGTAATAGCTAATAAGATTGTATCAGCTAACTGGCCCAATGTAATTTCTCTTTCAGAGTCTATTACTTTTTATGATCTGGAAGGTAACCCTTCTGTTTATGTTTACGTATATAATTCTGACGGTTCTATTGTGAAGAATTATCTGGCTTTGGCACATCCTGATTATGATAGATGGGGTACAGATAGGTATGTAACTGTTATAGTTTCCGCAAACGAAGAGAATCAGCCTGTGATGGATATGAGTAATGTCTTGCCTCCATATATAGTTAACAGAAAAAGAGCAGACCTTAAGGCATATAAACTCTGGGGAGATGTGAGATTTAAGGATTATGTGTATCTTTCCCCTAATACTGAGTGGTTTAGATACGAAAAGAACGGAGAGTATTTTTATTTAAACGGTTATTCTTTAAAGGCAGAAAACGTTGATATTCCAGAGTACGGATTTAATGACTATGAGAAGAGTTCTGTATGGGATAGAGTAGACAATGCTACGTTTCTTGCACAGGATTCAGGATACATTAAGGATGTCCCTTTTGCTTTATGGAGCTATGGTTGTTCTCCAACCACTAATACAATGATAGCAATGTTTTATGATATTAGAGGTTATGGACAGCTTGTTGATTTCTATTTTGACAGGTATGATATGGTAGAGAAAGAAACTGATAGAAATCTTCCTAATGCTCAGAGAGAGCTGGCACTTGCAATGAATACAGATACAACAACAGGAGGAACAAGCCCCTCGATGATTGGAGCTGGAATGAATACTTTTACATCAAATATGCATCCATACCATTTTAGAACAACATCTTCATCTCAGGGAAATTCTTCAAATCATTGGCATTGGGATATGATTACTGAAGAGGTAGATAGTGGTAGGCCTTTTAACTGGAGTTTATTGAATTACTGGTATAACCAATCTGGTCACTCTGTTTGTGCTGTTGGGTATATTGTGACAGATGCAGGAGATTCTAATGTTATAGTTCATAACACCTGGGATACAGGAGAGCATGCATGGGCTTTACATACATCTCATCAGGGCGGAACATCAACAGATTATGTTTATCCTACAAAAGAGACGGGAGATAGGACTCCAAGCAATATTTCCATTAATCCAATGTATTCAAGGATATTTAAGGGCGTCAAGTATGTTATTTCCTGGAATCTTTATGAAACAGAACTTAAGGCTGCAAGTGAGATTGATAAGGTAGAATCTTTTCTTCAGGAGAGCTTTAATGAGAATACACATACCTCTCTTGGAAAAGTTGATGCTTCAAAAGGTTATTTAATAACTGATATACCAGAATCAGATACAATTGTACGCTTCTTTGTAAGAGGTTACAATGGATATCAACTTATTGCCGCAGATGGAACTCTCTCAGGATTAGATATGGATGAGCTTGCTGTTGATAAAGATATCAGTGTTGTAAGTCATCACAATGGAGTGTATGGAGGTTCTTTAAGCAGTACTGTAATTCTTGCTGACGATGTTTTATTGGGGGCTTATGGAGCACCAGGCATCTATAGGATAAATCTAAAAGAGGGTTATATTGCCAGTGAAGAGAAGCTTTCTTCTTTCGGGGCAGCATACTTAATTTATGTATCTACCTCCAGAATATTGATTGGTATAGATAGTAAGGGAAATTATGAAATCTACAGTGTGGGTAGTGATTACACTCTTACTAAAAAAGGAGAAGGAAAATTCCCTTCATCTGTAGTGTACCATTCTTTAGTTAATAATAAGCTTTATTGTATTATTAAGTACAAGGGGATTTATATATACAGTATAGACGGATATACATTAAAAGAGAATGGAAATATTGAGCTTTTGAGAGCATTTAACGGCTTTTTGGATAAGAAAAATAAAGTTATGTATATTGCGAGTCTGGCAGATGGTATTATTAAGGTTGATGTTTCTAATGCATCTTCTTTATCTATCCAGGATACTTTTTCTTTATCAGGGAACGCCATGGATGTTAAAGGGAATGATGAATATCTATTTGCAGCTGAGGGGACAAAGGGTATTGAGATTGTGGATCCTTCTACTGGTTCAATTGCATCAAAATTAGATTTAAGCGATAATATTACTCTTTTAAAGGTGAGCGGAAGTAAGGGGCTTTATGCTTTTGGTGGTAATGGTGGCCTTCATGTTTATGGGATTAACGGTTCAAATACTACTGATGTAGGAACAGTTTCAGGTATGGGTGCTGTAAAACATATATTGCAATCAAGCAATAAATTGTATCTTTCTATTGGTGGAGACGGTTTGATGCTTGTTTCTCTCCCTGCATCTGTTGTTTCTATAGAGAAAGATTCTAAACTTTTTGATATTAGTCTTAAGAGAGTTTGTGGTGATTTTATATATTTAAGTGGAAACTCAATAAATGCATATAAATATGCCATATTTGATATAAATGGTAGAAAGGTAAAGTCAGGTAGGCTTTCTAATACCATTTCAATAAAGGATTTATCCCAGGGTGTATATTTCCTTTCAATTAGTTGTAATAATAACAAACACACAATGAAGGTGGTGAAGATTAAATGATGTACTGGACGATTTTAACTATTTTTTCAGGCAATTTTTATATTGATAGGGTTGTTAAGTTCTACGATAATGTGTCTACATTAAAGGCAAATTTTATTGAACGTCAATGCGAAAAGGAAACAGGCGCCTGTGTTGAAATGCGCGGTGAAATGTATCTTACTAAAACCAAATTAAGAATGAATGTATCTATGCCGGAAAAGCAGATTCTTGTTGATAATGGAGATAGTTTATGGGTTAAATATCTGGACTCCGGTGAAATGGATGTCTATCCTTCTTCTGCTTTCAGTAAGTTTTTGCATATCAGAAATATTCTTGACAATTACGAGGAAAATTTTTCTTACAAGGTTATAAGAGAAGGAGACCTCAATGTTATTTATCTTTTACCAAAAGATGATGTAGGATTGCCATTTTCCGATTTAAGGATGTATCCGACAAAAGCAGGTAGAATAGATAGGATTAAGGCTCATGATGCTCAGGGTAATGAGTACGATTTTTTTCTTGAAAATATACGTATTAATACGGAGCTTTCGGATACACTCTTCAGGATTAAATGAATAAGGCAGATTACTGTTTCGTATGCGGTAAGGAAAATCCTATAGGATTAAAGGTTGATATACAGGTAGAAGAAGGTAAGGCATGGTTTTACTTCTATCCGAAAAAAGAGTATGAAGGTTGGGAAGGTATTGTACACGGAGGTATAATATCTTCCCTTTTGGATGAAGCTATGGTATGGGCATGTAAATATTATGGAGTGGATGTTGTGACAGGCGAACTGAAGGTTAGATATGTATCACCTTTTTATCTTAAATATGAGAAAGTATTTGTTGAGGGGCGTATTATTAAACATAAAGGCCCGTTATTTTTAGGGGAGGGTGAGGTTTTAACAGAAGATAGGATAGTGATAGCCAGGGCATGGTCCAAAATGGTAAAAAAATAAGCATTGGGATTTTAGACAGAGGATGTCCAAAATTGACATATGACCTTGAGAGGTTTGTTCATGAGTTAAAAAATAGTAATATAGATGTAAAATGGAATTCAATAGATGCACAATATATTGTGTATTCTTCATGTGCTTTTCTTAAAATGTACAGGGAAGAAGCTTTAGAAGAGATAGAAAATCTTAAAAAACAAAATAAACAAGTTTTTATTACTGGTTGTTATGCTGAATATAATAAAAACAAAAAAAGTATTGATTTATACTCTTTTGATGATTTGCTAAAATATCTACGCATTGACGTAGAAAAAAGGCATGTTAGCAATAGATTTTTAACTACATATCCTTATGCTTTTGTAAAAATAGCAGAAGGGTGTGATTGGGGATGTAGTTTTTGTACGATTCCATATATAAAAGGAAGTTTTAGAAGCAGGCCTATGAATGAGATTGTTGATGAGGTAAAGATATTGGTTGAGGCAGGTATGAAAGAGATTATTCTTATTGGGCAGGATACTGGTTCATACGGTAAAGATATAGATGTTAGATTTATTGATTTATTAAAAACCCTGGATAGGATTAAAGGAAGATTCTGGATAAGATTACTATATTTGTATCCTTTATGGGTTTCAGAAAGGCTTCTTGATTTTATAGCTAATTCAGAGCATTTTGTTCCTTATATAAATACCTCTTTTCAGCATGTTAGTAATAATGTGCTTAAGAGCATGAATCGTGGATATGATAGAGAGTTTATTGATAAAGTATTAAAGCTTTTAAAAAAATACAGGATTACAGTACGTTCTGAGTTTATTACTGGTTATCCTGATGAGAGAGAGCGAGATTTTATTTCTCTTAAGCAATTTTTAGGTTATGGGATAATAGATCTTCCAGCTATTTTTATGTATTCTCATGAGCCATTTACACGGGCATATGTCTTAAAAGATTCAGATGAGTATATAAAAAGAGAAAGATATGAGATGCTTGAGGAGGAAATCTTTTCTATTCAACATACAAAAAAGAGAGAACGTATTGGGGAAGAAGTTTTAGTGCTTGTTGATGGAAAAGACGGAGAGGGTTTTTATGCTCACAGCAATAGAGATTTTGTATTAACAGACTACAGATATTTTGTAAAGGATAGGACTTTGACAGGTAGTTTTTATAAGGGATTTATACAGGACATAGAAAAGGAGGAATATGATTTTGTTGTTGCAGATTAGTACTTTTGTTAGTTTTCCATTGTCCCATAGAGGGGAAGTATCTCTTGTAAAGTACATAGGTGAATCAAAAAGATACAATATGGATATTGGTATAGGACTTGAGGTATCTCTTATTAGTTTCAGGAATAGTTTTGTAAGTATTGAGTACAGGGATGAATTGGAGATGGCTGAGCAGGTTGGGAATATTGTATTTGACCCTTTTTACTCTCATTATTACGGTATCTTGAGATTTGAGACTATATTTAAGGACTTGAGGCTTTTTACTGATTATGTGCATGATTGTAAGCATAATATAGATAGATTGCCTGATAGCAATAAGGTTGTTTTTAATAGATTCAGAGGAGGATTCTTATATCACAGGAAACCTGCAACGTTTTTTATAAGATATGGCTATTATCCTCATGCAGTATTTATTGATTGGTTAAATTCCACTGATTTATATCATGATTTATTGGTGCAGTTAAGGGTAAATATCTATGCTTTGAGAAGCTTAGGATTTGAATTTATAAATGAGAACTATATTACCTTTCTGTCAAATGATGTAGCAGGTTTCTATATTAAAAGAAACATAAAGCTGAGTTTGGAAGCTAAATATAAGGGCAGAACCGGAACATTGGGAATAAATATTTCATATTATCCATGGGCAAATGACCTTATCAAGTCTCCTCAAGGGCTTTTTATATTAGGGATATTTTATAGAATATGATGAAAAAAAACCTTGTATTTGTTCTGTTTTTATTGACATTTTGTATAAGGTATACAACGAAGAATTCTTTAGAAGAGGTAGGAAAGTATGAAGGGCGTTTGAAGTCTTCTTACGGCAGAGGGAAATGGAGGGCATATATAGCTTCTGAATATGCCCGTATAGATGTGTTTGGACCTTTTAACATATCTGTTATGAGTTCCTTCTTTTACAATGATTCTTTTATGGTTATTCAGGGGAATAAAGGGGAGATTTATGATTATAAGGGTGCTTCCTATGAACAAATGTATGAGTATGTGTTAGCTCCTGAGGATTCTATTTATTTTTTAGATAAATATACACTTTTACATCCTTCTACGGATACATTTATCCTGTATTCTTCTCTGGGGGATTCTCTTGCTATTGTGGTTAACAGAAGAGTGGATACTATGGTAAGTAAGGCTATTTTTATGCCTCCTAAAGTCTTATGGAGTGATTTACGAGAATGATAGGTATAAGTATAGGCGATCCAGCAGGTATTGGGCCTGAAGTACTTACAAAAGCCATAAAGGAACTTTATCCTGTTTTAAAGGATAGATGTATTATCTTTTCTGATAGGCTCATATTTAAACACTGGGAAAGAGAGCTTAATTTTAACATGAAGCAATGTATATTTGTGCCTTTGCGGCTTAAGGCTCAGTATCCCTATGGGAAGCCTACATCCATATCTGCAAAGATTGCATGGATTTCCTTTGTAAAAGCGCTTGAATATATAGAAAGAGGAGAGATAAGTTCTCTTTTAACAATGCCTTTATCTAAAGAAAGTATGCGTGAGTTTTATCCTGAATTTACAGGGCATACAGGATATTTGTCCACCCATTTTAAAAGAACGACAAGCATGATTCTTCATACCAGTTTTATAGATACACTATTGTTGACAGAGCATATCCCTTTGAAAGATGTTTCTTCCCGTCTGGAACATGGGAACAATAGTGAAAAGATAGAGCTTTTTTTGAGGTTTTTAATAGTACAGGGAAAGAAGAAACCACGTATTGCACTTCTGAATATTAATCCTCATGGGAAAGAATCTTATGAAAAAGAAAGTATTGTTATAAATCTTATCAGTAGATTAAGAGAAGCAGGGATTGATATTGAAGGTCCTGTAATGTCGGATTCTGTAATGAATAGCATCTTTATGTATAACGGATTAATAGCTACATATCATGATCAAGCTATGATTTTAATAAGGATGTTAAATGGAGGTATAAACGTTACATACGGGCTGGATTTCTTACGCGTTTCTCCCCTGCATGGTACTGGTTATGATATCGCAGGGATGGGCATTGCAAATCCCTCGTCAACTATAAACAGCTTAAACTTTTTATTAAATTATGAAAAATGATATTTTATTTTTGAAGGAAAAGGCAAAACAAATCAGGAAGGATGTTTTGAATATGCTTTTTAAGGCAAGATCCGGACATCCTGGAGGTTCTCTTTCAGCAGTGGAGATAATGATAACATTGTACTATGAGATAATGAAATACGATCCGAACAATCCTCGCTGGCCAATGAGAGACAGATTCATACTTTCTAAAGGACATGCAGCCCCGACTCTGTACTCTATATTAGCGGATATAGGAATTATTGAGAAAGATAAGCTTTTGTCATTGAGGAAACTCGGATCTCCCTTGCAAGGACATCCGTCGCATAAGGCTATACAGGGGATAGAAGCATCTACTGGTTCATTGGGACATGGTTTATCAATTGGTAATGGTATAGCGCTTGCCGGGAGAATAGACAGAAGGGATTATATGGTATGGATACTTCTGGGAGACGGTGAATTACAGGAAGGTCAGGTATGGGAAGCTGCGATGTCAGCAGGGCATTACAGGCTTTACAATGTTTGTGCAATTGTGGATAAGAATGGATTTCAGATAGATGGTTCAACAACAGAGATAAAAGACATTGATCCTCTGGCAGATAAATTCAGAGCATTTAAGTGGGATATTGTACAAGTGAATGGTCATAATTTTAATGAACTTGCTGTAGCAATGGAGTTTGCGAGACTTAACAAACGCCGTCCGACAGCAATAATAGCACATACAATTAAAGGGAAGGGTATATCGTTTATGGAAAATAAACTGGAGTTTCATGGAAGAGCTCCAACAGAAGAGGAGTTAAAATGGGCATTATTACAACTCAAGTAGATACTGCTTCGTTAAGAAAGGCTTATGCAGAAACGTTGATTGAGATTGCAGTTAGAAGAAGAGAGATTGTTGTTCTCGATGCAGATCTGGCACTTTCCACACAGACTTACAGATTTAAACAGCTGTTCCCTGAAAGATTTTTCGATATGGGTGTTTCTGAAGCGGACATGATTGATACAGGTGTGGGGTTAGCTTTGAGTGGAAAAATCGTTTTTGTCTCAAGTTTTGCAATGTTTGCTACTGCAAAACCCTGGGAGCAGATAAGGAATTCTGCTGCTTATGCAGAAGTAGCTTTAAAGATTGTTGCAAGCCATAGCGGTATTTCTGTTGGGGAGGACGGAGCATCTCATCAAGCAATAGAAGATTTAGGATTAATGAGGCTTATCCCAAATATTACAGTTTTCATCCCTGCTGATGCTAATGCTGTAAAAAAGATTATACACTTAGCTGTTGAAACTCCAGGAGTGGTTTATGTCAGGCTTACAAGGCCTTCACTCCCTCTTTTTTATACAGAAGATACAGAATTTGATAATAAGGGATTTGTTTTACTCAGAAATTTCGAAAAGCCTGATGCTGTAATTGTTGCTACTGGTTCTATGGTTTATCCATCGCTTAAAGCATCTTTAGAATTGGAGAAGAAAGGAGTTAAGATAGGTGTTGTTGATGTATATAGACTAAAACCTTATCCATTTAGACCTCTTTTACCCATTTTTCAAGGGATTAAGTTTATTGTTACTGTCGAAGAGCATAATATTATCGGAGGTCTTGGAGAGAGTCTGTCTTCATTTATAACAGAGGTTGAGCCGCATATTGTTAAAAAAATTGCCCTGCCAGATGCATTTGGGGTATCTGGAAACTATGAGGCTTTATATGATTTCTACGGATTAACAACAGAAAAGATTATCTCAAGGATAGAGGAATGGCTGAAAAGTATTTAATAAAATTTAACCATATTAAAGCAGAGTATATTGCGGATTTTGATCTTTCTATTGCACATGATGATAGGGTTATCATTGTTATTCACGATGATGAAATACGAGAGGAACTCATAAGAATTTTTACAGGTAGGCAAAAGCCTCTTAAGGGAGAAATTAAAACCTGTATGAAAGATTTAATTGAATTCAGAGCCAATACTGGTATTATTACATCACCACCTTTAACCATTCCTTATCTAACAGTTGAAGAAAATATCATTACAGTATTAAGAGGCATAGGGATTAAAGATGCAAAGAAAAGAGCCATGCAGTGGTTAAATAGAACGCGGCTTTCTAAGTTTGCCTCAAGCAGAGTTTATAAACTTCCTTATGGAATTAGAAAGCTTGTTGTATTTGTCAGAGCAATGGCGAAGTCTCCTATCTTTTTGTTTATGGATGAGCCTTTTTCTGATTTAAAGAGAGAGAACTCAGCTTTAATAAAGAGCATTATTAATGAGTTTCCCCATGCTTTTGTTCTTTTTTCCAACCAATTTATTGAGGGATTAAATATTTCAAGGATTTATATTTTTAAGGATGGAAGGTTAAATGATATTTCTGATTAGTTTCTTGCGCGATAATATAAGACAGGGAAGAGCCAGTCTTATAGGAATGCTTTTAATAAATGCTTTTGCATTTGCTATTGTTAGTTTCTTTTTTGTCCTTCTTGCTGGGATTATGGAGGTTAGAGGGGTAGTATACAAGAATATTCAGGTAATAGTTGCTGTAGATAATCAAAATGAAGCTAATGTAATAGAAAGTATAGGAAAGTATCCTAATATTGATAGTGTAGTATCATATCCAATGGAGAGTTTGATCAAGAATATTGATGAGGAACTTCTTAATGATACGCTGGTAAAAAATACACTCACGGAGGCATATTTTCCTTCAATTCTTATTGTCTATCCTAATGCTAATAAATATACAAGAGGGGATGTAGAGCAACTAAAAAAAAGTATACTGATAATTTCAGGAGTTAAAGATGTCTGGATAGATAAAGACGTTGTAAAGAATATAGATACAGTTTTTGAAAATGCCTTTTCTCTAATTGTTTTTTTTAACATAATTGTTGGTGTTATGTTTTTTCTGGTACTGGTTTACTTTACAATTATCCAGAGGAAGGCCATGGAGAGAGAAATTGATATACTTTATAGAGAAGGTGTTAAGAAGGCAAAATTACGTATGGTATTTGTATTTACTTCATGTTTATTAGGTCTTGTGAGTATTTTTGCTGGGATTCTTATGAGTGTTGGCTTCGGGTTATTTATAAGAAGCTTCATTCCCATTGATTTGTATGTTAAACATTTGCTTGTTCCTACCATTGTCTCTTTTGTATTTATTCTTATAACATCAATGCTTTCTATAGAAACCATAAAGTTAAGATGAAATTTTTGCTTTTGTTTTTTATGTTTAATACGACTAATTACAATGTTAAGCTGAAAAGTGCTAAAAGGCGTCTTATTAGGATTACTAAGGAGTTGAGAAAAATCAGAACCGAGAAAAAAAGTGTTGTTAGAGAGTTGAATTTAATAGAAGAAAAAGAGGCGGTTTTAAACCATATAGTATATGAGCTTGTAAAAGAAAAACATAGAAAAGACATACTTATTGATTCATTAAAACTTTCTCTTGTAGGATTGGAAAGTCGTTTAATTATATTAAAAGAAAAATTGAGAAAAACCTTATGGATAATGGAGGTTATAAAGTTAAGGCTTAAACAGAGGCTTTTTTTCTCTTTTAAACCATGGATAGAGGTTTATAAGGATATTGTTTTCTATTCATTTTTAACAAGATTTGAAAGGGCTGAGATTGAGAATCTTTATAGTGTTCATAAAGAATACAGAATGAAGATAGAGGAGTTAAGTAGTGCCTTGAATAGTGTAAAGTCTATTTTGCAAGAAAAAAGTTACATGGTAGATTCCTTAAAGCATGTTAAAAAAGAGAGAAAGACGTTCTACAGCAATATAGTAAAGAAAGAGAGAGAAAAGCAAAAGATTCAGAAAGAGCTTAAGAATACAATAAAAAAATTAGAAAATTTAATAGCTTCTTTCGAGAGGAAGAGGAAGAAAGCTGTTAAGAAAGGGACAAGAAAGGATAAAACTGTATATATAAGAGGTAAAGGCGCACTACCGCGTCCATGTAATGGAAAAATTATCTCAAGATTTGGTTCAAAAATTCATCCGAAGTATAAGACTAAAACAAAGAATAATGGAATAGATATATCGTGTAATGGCAATGTAATAGCTGTTAGTGGAGGTAAGGTTATCTATGCAGATAAATTCTTATCGTATGGAAGAACAGTTATTATTGACCATAACCAGGGATTTTATTCAATCTATGCTCATCTATACAGTTTAAATGTTAAAAAAGGCGATAGAGTAAAAAAGCGGCAGAAAATAGGAGAGGTAATGGGGTATTTACATTTTGAGTTCAGAAAGAAGGGAAAGGCTGTTAATCCTTTGTTATGGATAAAATAATGCTGGATGAAATAGTAGGTCATACAGGACTTATTGTAAAATTGAAGAAAAGGATGAAACTCGGTACACAAACGTCATTTATCCTTTCAGGTCCGTCAGGAATAGGCAAACGCAGAATTGCAATTTCGTATGCCATGGATGTAAATCAGGCTGCATATAAAAGATATTCAGATATAAGGATATATGCTCCGCTGTCATCTTCAAGTAAATACGTTTTAGATGATTTTTACGATATAAGCATACCTGCGCCAAAGGTGCTTCAGAATTATAGGTATAGCTTAGATAATATCAGGAATATTATTAATGATTTCAGGTTTGTACCTGCACAGCTAAATTTTAAAATTGGGATTATATTACATGCTGAGAAAATGGATCCAGTAGTATATAATGCTTTTTTAAAAATTCTTGAGGAACCCGGGGAAAGAGCCTTTTTTATTCTTACAACAAATAACTTTCTGGTTTTACCAGAGACTATTCTTTCTCGTTTACATGTATATCAAGTTGGTCTGTTGCGAAAGGAAGAAGTCAAAAAGATTCTTGGTTTTAAAGGAGATATTCAAAATGTTCCTGATTTTACAACAATTGATGAATTTAGAGAAATAGTATCAGAAGAGAGAAATATTGATTCATTCGCTTACAGTTTCTTTACCTCTTTAAAAAAAGAGACCCAATTTTTACAGAAATTGGCGCGTGAGGTAGGTCTTAATCGTAGAAGAATCCCAATGTTTTTACATAGTCTTTACACACTTTATGAGCAGGAGTGGTTGAGAGAGCATAATTTAATTGACGGAGAAAGACTTTTAAAAATTGATAATGCTTTACGTCTTGTCAGATTGAACACAGAGCCAGTAAGCTTTGTATATGAACTTTTAGAGAGTATAAAGTAATGTGGAGATTTTCCCCTTTTGATAGCAAAATTTTAAAGAGAATAGTAGAAGAGTTAGAGATTGATAAGAGGATAGCTATTCTTTTGGTTAAAAGGGGGGTAAAAAGTAGCAAAGAGGCAGAAGCATTTTTAAATCCTGATCTTTCTTATCTTCATGATCCTTTTCTATTTAGGGATATGAAAGAGGCAGTTAATAGACTACTTAAAGCCAGAGATAAAAAAGAAAAGATTGTTATATTTGGTGATTATGATGTTGATGGCATTACAGGTACTTCTCTTTTAATAAGGGCGTTTAAAAAGATTGGCCTGGATGTATCTTACTATATCCCTCATAGAATAGATGAAGGATACGGAATGTCTATTGAAGGTATTGATTATGCCAGAAGACTTAAGTCTTCCCTTATTGTAACAGTGGATAACGGAATAACCGGGAATGAAGAGATATCGTATGCCCGCTCACTTGGTATTGATGTTATCGTAACAGACCATCATGAACCCAGGGAAGTTTTGCCTGCTAATTGTCTTATACTTAATCCTTTAATTGATGAGTTATATCCTTACAAGTTTCTTGCCGGGGTAGGTGTTGCTTTTAAACTTGTAGAGGGTATATATAAAACATTAAATATATATGATGAGGTAAAAGAGTTTATATATTTTGTTGCTTTAGGAACAGTAGCTGATATGGTTCCTTTAACAGGAGAGAATCGGATACTGGTTAAACATGGTTTGGAGCAGATTAACAACAATACACCTGAATCGATACAGGTACTAAAAAATATGGCAGCTTTCAAAAATCATATAAAGGGGCAGCACATTTCATTTATATTGGGTCCCAGATTAAATGCTGCTGGAAGAATGGAGCATGCTAAAATCGCAGTTGAGCTATTTATAACAGATGATAAGAATAAAATAGAAGAACTTGCATCTAAGCTTGAAGCCTTAAACCATGAAAGGAAAGAAGAGGAACAAAGGGTTTTTTCAGAGGCCTTAGAGTGTATTGATGATGACATCCCTGATTTTATTGTTCTTTCAGCAAATGGATGGCATGAAGGGGTTGTTGGTATAGTTTCAAGTAAACTAACAGAACTTTATAACAGACCAGCAATAGTTCTTTCAATACAGGGAGATGAAGCAAGGGGTTCTGGTAGAGGGATTGATTCATTTAGCCTTATTGATGCATTGCATTATTCAAAGGATTTACTACTTGCATATGGAGGGCATAAGAATGCATGTGGATTAAGGATAAAGAAAGAAAATATAGAAATGTTGAAAAAGCGATTAAACGATTATGTATCCCAGCAGAAGCTTTTTGAACAGGTTAAATCCTCCATAAATGTTGATATGGAAATAGCGTTTAAAGACATTGGTGATAATATTGTAAATATGATAAGAAAGCTTGAACCTACAGGATTTGGTAATCCTGCTCCTGTTTTTTTAACGAGGGGATTACAGGTGGAAAGTTTGCCAGAGGTAATAAAGGGCAAGCATATAAAATTTAAGGTAAAAGGTGATAGGAAAACATTTAATGTCATAGGATTTCAGAAATATAATCGTTTAAAAGAATTTAACAAAAAAATAGAGAAGGTTGACATAGTATATTCTATTGCTTCACATGATTTTAAAGGGCTTAAAACAATAGAACTTATTGCAAAGGATTTTCTTATAAAATGAAAGGGCTTTTTTTCTCAAATAAGCTAATAGAGATTTTTTTTACATTTAAGGGGAGTGATGTTCAGTGGGATAATACTGCATCTATGCATCAGACTCATTCTTCTAAAATCTTGCATGTTGAGCGCAGTGGTGTTTATGAAGCAGATGGTTTATATACAGGCTCCAGGGTCCCTCTTCTTATTAAGGTTGCTGACTGCGTGCCTGTTTTTTTCTGGAACAATGAAACTATTGGTGTTGTACATGCAGGATGGAGAGGAGTTTTTTTAGGAATTATTGGTAATTTGATAAAAACAATTGGTAAGGGCTATTATATCCTTGGCCCTTCTATTTGTGGTGAATGCTATGAAGTCGGAGAAGAGCTGTATAATAAATTTATAGGGAAATTTCCTTTCCTGAAGGGTTATTTTAAATATAAAAGGGACAATAAGTTTCTCATGGATTTAAGAGGGTCTGTCAGATTTTTGTTAGATAGAGCAGGATTTATAGAGGAGTCTTTCCCTGAATTTTGTACATTTCACTCAGACCTTTTTTATTCGTATAGAAAAGGGGATGAACATAAAAGAAATATCGGAATAATTAAAAGGAGATGAAAATGGGATTTATTGTTGAGTGGTTAAATAATATAGAGAAAACCTACGGTGTTAATCCGTACATATTTGGAGTAATATATTTAGCTGGTATATTGCCATTCTGGTTTTCTATTTTTAAGGTAATAAAATCGTTAAAAGAAGGCAATAAAAATAAGGCTATGTTCTGGGGTATAATACTTGGGATAATAATAATTTTGCCTTTTGGATACGTTTTAATTTTTGGTAAGAATATACCTCTGTATATATGGGTAGTTTTTGGGCTTGTTATTGTATTTTCTGTATTTTCAACTATCTCAAGGATAAGAAAAGGGAAGAAATGAGTTTATTTGATATTTTCAGGCTAAAGAAACAAACTATAGCTCTTGCTCTTGGAGCAGGGGGAGCAAGGGGGCTTGCTCATATAGGAGTAATTAAGGCATTAGAAGAAGTAGGGTTCAAACCTGATTTGATAGTTGGTTCAAGTATGGGAGCCTTTATTGGCTCTTTTTATGCGTTCGGATATTCTTCAGATGAGATGAAAGACATTTATAAAAAAGCCCTTGTAAAATTTGCAGGTAATATTGTTAAATTAAATATAAAGTTTGATAGCATAATTGATTCGTCAATTATAAGGGATGTCCTTATGGATTATTTTAAAGATACGAAGATTGAAGAAGCCAAGATTAAACTTGGTATTGTTGCTTCGGATATAAGTTCCAAAAAAGAGGTGCTTTTTACAAATGGGAATTTGATAAATGCTGTACAGGCAAGTGCTGCAATACCGTTTGTTTTCCCGGCGGTCAGGCTTAAAGGTATGAAATTAGTGGATGGAGGTGTTATCGAACCTGTCCCTGTTAGGGCAGCCAGATTTATGGGGGCTGAGAAAATTATTGGGGTTAATGTAATGAAAAGAAGATATCCTGAGATAAAAAAAACACATATGCCATGGAGCCTGCCCCGTGATAAGTTTTCTCTCTCTGAATTGATATCTGATAATATATTTTCAAATCTGCTTTCCACATTACAG
>JALVRC010000051.1 GCA_027025255.1 Caldifarciminota bacterium | reverse complement strand
ATGTTATTCAATGGTGATAATTTTTTTGTTATCAAAAAGGATGCTATACAATTTTGGGGGTTAAATATTAAAAAGCCTTTTGAAGTTACCATTAATCCAAAAATAAAAGATTTTATTAATGAAAACAATTTTTCAATTGATGAGATTTGCGAATTTACAGAAGAAATAGATTATGAACTTTACAAATTGTGTTCATCATTTAGAATTGACCTAAATTCGAATGATGGAAGAATAATATTAATGAATAAATTAGTGAAATTAGGAGTAAACAAACAACTTGCAAGAATTATAGCACTTGACGCTGGTTCTTCTCAAGTAATTGTTAACAAAGCTTATTTGGTAGATGCCAATTTGCCAATAAACCTTCAAAAACAAGTATTGAAAGAGGTTTGTAAGTTTTACATTGGTGAGCCATAAAAAACGGAAAAATCACAAGTGTAAACAAAGGTAAATGGGATAAATCAAAGGGATTTGAGTATATAAACGATTTCAATCGAAAATGGTTAAAACTTATCCGTGACAAAATGAAAGAAGATGCCACAATTTGGATAAGTGGCACGATGCATAATATTTTCAGTATCGGACAGATTTTAACTGAATTGGATTTTAAAATACTTAATATTGTTACTTGGCAAAAAACAAATCCGCCGCCTAATTTTTCCTGTCGTTATTTTACTCATTCAACAGAGCAAATTATTTGGGCAAGAAAAAATGCAAAAGTCCCTCATTATTTCAATTATGAATTAATGAAGAAGATTAACGGTGGAAAACAGATGAAGGACGTTTGGAGACTGCCTGCTATTGCAAAATGGGAAAAGTTATGCGGTAAGTATCCTACACAGAAACCTCTGTCTATTTTAGCGAGAATTATTCTTTCCTCAACAAAAAAAGGGCCCTGGATTTTGGACCCTTTTACTGGTAGTAGTACAACTGGTATCGCAGCTAATTTACTTGAAAGGTTTTTTTTATGGATTGATATAGAAACTGAATATCTTAAAATTAGTAAATGCAGGAAATTGGAAATTGAGCATAAAAATATTTTTTATAAAAATAGAAACAGATTATTTGGCTTTAAGAGACCGAAACAATTAGAATGGTATTTTTCAAAGGAACAGGTTTTGAATACGCATAGTTAAGTTGTAAATGTTTATATTAAGAGATAAAAAGGTAGCTGTATAAACACACCAATTTTATTTTGTTATCTCTCCTGCTTTTTCTAAAGCTATTTTAACAAGTACTGGCCCAAACAGTTCATAGATTACTGTTGTTACGATTATTGTAGCGAGTATGAGGCTTCCTGCAGCCTGAGATTTATGCGCCACAATAATAGCAAGTCCTATGGCAACGCCTGCCTGTGGGGCTAAAGCCAATCCTAAATATTTCTTTACCATATCGGATGCCTTAGAAATTTTAGCGCCTAAAAAAGCTCCTAACATTTCTCCTGGGAGACGTGTGAATACGTATATCAGGGCAATAATGCCCGGAGTCAACATATTGGATAGATTAAGTGTTGCACCTGCGAGAACAAAGAAAAGTATGTATAGAGGAGCATCAATTCCCTCAAGAATATTAAACATTCGTTTGCTATTGATTAAATTAGCTACAGTAGCCCCAAGAGCCATGCCTGAAAGAAGCGGAGACAGGTGAAGCATGTCAGCAGTGCCTCCTGCCAGGAAAATACCGAAGAATACAAATACAACAAGTTGAGACTTTGTTTTTATAAATCTTATGAACAGTTTAAAAACAATGCCTATTGTTATACCTATACCCATACTTCCGACAATTTCTATAACAGCTTTCAAAAGTTCTTTAAACATCTGTGCAGATCCGCTTGCCCCTGAAATAACATCGTATAAAGCAAGTACTATGGCGAATAACATGATGCCCCATGCATCGTCTATCGCTACTACCCTTAAAAGAGTATCAGTAACTTCTCCTTTAGCTCTATATTCTTTTGCAACCAGAATAATAGCTGCCGGATCAGTTGCCGGAGCAATAGCACCAATAAGCATAGCAGTGTTTAAAGCGACTCCGCCAATAAGCCATATACCTAATGTTACTATTATAAAGGCACCAAGTACTTCACCAATAGATATAAATATAACACTTTTCCCCTTTTTCCTGAACTCTTTAATTTTAAAGCTTGGGCCAAGGCTGTATGCAATAACTGTAAGTACCATCGTAGTTATAAAGCTTGAAGAGCTTAGAATATCTTTGGATACAAGAGAGAGAATATATGGCCCAATGAGAATGCCAAGAATAATATATCCAGTGACAGATGGTAGTTTTATCAAATTTGCAAGCCGTGCAAATATTATTCCGAATCCAAGAATTAATGCTATACTAAAAAGAGGGGGTAGTGTCAGGTGCATTGGAAATTATTGTAAAGGCTTATGAATTTTTTAGATATGTTTTGTGGTCTGAATCTTCCTACCTTTTTATTAAGTTTCTCCTTAATCTTTTTTATATCAATCTTATTGTCTATTATGTTTCTTAATAGCTGGTTTAATGAGGCAATATCGTCTTTTTCAAAAAGTAATGGGTAGTCTTCACCTACAATCCATGGAATTGCACCGCTTTTTACGACAATTGGTATCTGTCCTGCTGCTATGGCTTCTACAACGCTTAAGCCAAACCCCTCATTGACACCTGCATGAATAAGATATTTATTCTTACTCATAAGCTCTGGTATTTTATGAGGTGCTACATTCCCAAGAAAGTTTACATTAATTTTTTCCCTTCTGCTCAGTATTTCTAATGATTTTCTTAATGGACCCTCTCCTGCAATGGTGAGCTTATAATTCTTTAATGATTTGAATGCTTTAATTATTACGTGAATACGTTTTTGAGCCGTGCATCTTGACACTACAAGAAAGGATTTTTCAGAAGAAGTATTTTTTATACTAAAAAAAGCCTTTGATATTGGCATTGGTATAATTTCAGTGTTTTTATATGTAATACGTTCTTTAAGGGTTTTTGATACAGGGATAAGCATTCTTGCATTTTTGAATACTAAATTCGCTAAAATAGATAAAGGGAAAAATAGTAATTTCGTATCACTGCCGTGGATAGAAATAATGTAAGGAACATTTGTTTTTTTGGAGATTAATAAAGCAATTAATCCGGAAGGGAACCACCAGTGAGCATGAATTACGCAAACATTGTGTATGAGCGTAAACCTCAAAGCCTTAGCGTATATTTTTTTGATAATGTTTAATAATTTGAACAATCCATTAAATGAAAACAATTTACCTTTTACGCCTTTTGCATAGATCCATGTTATTTCACTGCTGTTTTTTACTGGAGTAGAACTTATAGATATTATGTGCCTTTTTAAAGGAACCGTTTCTGCAAGCCTTTTTATAAATATTCCTGATATGTCTTCTTTGTTTTCCGGATAGTTATGCGTGATATGTAGTATCAAATTACGATTGTTTCAACAATGAGTTGATTATTTTTAAATCTTGTGAAGGATAAGGGTTGAGCCTTTATTGTTTTATATTCGTTATAGAGGATTAGTTCACTTAACGCTTTTCCGATAGCTGGTGCTTCCATTGCTCCGTGTCCTGACCACCCCACAGCAAGATAGAGTCCTTTATAATAAGGATGTTCTCCTAAGATACCATTGTTATCAGGAGTTGTAACACTATAAAGACCTGCCCATGAAGATTTAAGATTACAGTGCGCCATTGAGGGAATACGTTCCTGTAAATATGGATTGATTTCATCTCTGTAATAGCTGTTTTCAACCTTTAGATCAAATCCGGGTTTCTGACTTTCCTTTGCTCTCCCTATAAGAAGATTACCACTTTCTTCTTTAAAGTATATACCGAAGTCAACGATTACAAGTGGAATAGGAAAGAAATCTTCATAAGGAGGATTGGTTACATATAGCATGCGTTTTACAGGTTCAACAGGTATGTTTTCACTTTCTGAAACATTTGAGCGTTTTAAAATCTCTTTTGAATATGGGCCTGCAGCAAGTATAACATTTTCTGTATTGATTATTTCGTTGTTAGTAAGCCTTATACCCTTTACTTTATTATTCTCAAAAACTATATTTGCTGCTTCTGTATTTAGCATAAGGTTAAGGTTTTTATCTAAATGTTTTGAATAATTGAGATAGCCTGTTGCTGCCTGAGACGGATCAAAACTCCCGCAGTCAGTACCCAGAACCCCTCCAGCAATTGGTTCAAACCCTGCAAACTCTACAATATCCGGATCAATGTGTTCAATCCCTGTTTTAAGTCCTTTGACCAACTTTTCTATATCTTCAGGTGTAAGAAGTGAAGCATTTACCCCTTTCCCTTTCCATTCAGGATAAAACGTTTTTATTTTCTCCCATGCATCTTTATAATATGTGAAAAGATAGCCGTGTTGATTAAAGCCTATACCTTGATTGTATTTTTCCTTAAAATTTTTATACTCTTTAATACTGAAGTTTGTCATTTCAATATTGATGTCAGTTGACCAGAGGTTTCTAAAGGCACCAGCGCTGTAGGCTGTTGTAAAATTGCCTACCTGTGCTTCTTTCTCTATAAGTACTACTGAGCCTGTAAATCCTTCTTCAAATAGATGGGCTAAAATACTTGTTCCTACGATACCTCCGCCTATTATAGCTATATCAACATTGTTCATTTGTTTCTCCTGAAGAATGAGTCTCTATCTTTTATAAATGTCTTTTCCCCAAGCCTATCAATAAAGTAGCTGTTAATTTCTTTTTTTAATTCATCTGGTATTTGTCTTTTAAATAGACTGAATTTTGCCTCATCAATACGAGTTACTAACTGTTTTGCAAGTTTATATATGTCTCTTAATCCTTCAATAGATGAATATTCAATGCTATCTTTCGCTGTATGAACATAGGCAGAAGGTCTACCACCGTGTCTTGCAAGACTTACAGAGGGTATTGAGTAAGCAGAGAATGGCATTCCATCAGATGAGTAGATAGATTTCTTTACATTGAAGTCAATACCTAAATAGTTTGCCTCTGTTTGTACCAGATGGAATAGCTCATCATCACCTAAAACCATAGCAAGGTTTTTCCCCCATCTATCGCCAGCAACATCTATATTTACAACAAGCTTTATCTCGTTTGTTTCTTTTCTGTGTTTTAATGTATGGTAAATACTGCCCAATAAACCTAACTCTTCGCCTGAAAAGAAAATCAATCTGAAATTGTTTCTTGGCATAAAGTCTTTTAAGTAAAGTGCAATTGAGTATAGAATGGCACTTCCTCCTCCATTATCTGCAGCTCCAGGAGAGGTGGCAACAGAATCATAGTGTGCACAGAGAATTATTTTATCTTTTCTATTATCTCTTCCTTTTATGTCTATAATAATATTTTCTGCCGTAACAATTTTTTTAAGGGAATGAGCCGTTATGGATACTTTGCTTGCAAATGATAGCTTCTCCGCATCTTCATAGGTTATGTTTATAACAGGCAGAAGCGTTCCTTCTTTAAAGAAGGTTTGTCTAAATGAGGGATGGTAAGGTAATTTGTCCGGAGGAGAAAATCTGATGACAGCTTTTGGCAGATTCTTGCTTAGTGTCTCATAATTTTTTATATCCAAGGGGAAATTTATAAGTACAATTTTATCCTTAACAATTTCAGGGTTTTCATTGAGTTGTTTATCACTTTCAAGAACAAATAATTCTCCTTCAAGGGTAACATCACCAATCCCTCCATTAGGATAACCATTTATTTCTTTATTATTAAACCTCAGGCTTGCCTTTCCTTTTTCAAATCCAGTAAGACTGAATGGTTCTAAATAAAAACTTAAATTGTTATTTTTAAGATATTTAGTTATTATTTCTTGAGCTTTTTTCTCTCCTTCAGTTCCAACCAGCCTTTCAAAGCTTATCTCTTTTAATAGTTCAAATCCCTCTTCAATATAATTCATGCCCTCTCCTTTTTTTGTAAAAAATGCCCCTATCCTTTATATAGGGAGTAATAGTGCCTTCAGCCTTTAAAATTTCTATATATTTAAATAGTTCTTCAGTATGTAACCCTGTTATATTTGAGATGTCGTTTACTGTCATAGGTCTCCTTTTCAGTGTCTCAAGAATAAAATCAGCTATATGT
>JALVRC010000050.1 GCA_027025255.1 Caldifarciminota bacterium | reverse complement strand
GTATTATCTCTTTGTTTTTCTTTTTATTGTATCTTAAGACCGCATCTCCCACGGTTGCATTTTGGGATGTTGGTGAATTTATTGCCTGTTCGTATATTTTAGGTGTTCCTCATCCCCCTGGAACCCCTTTGTATGTATTAATTGGTAGATTATTTACATTAATTCCTTTTTCAAAAGAGATTGCCTTTAGAGTTAATCTAATATCAATAATTTCTGGTGCAATTGGAATTGGTATGGTTTATTTTGTAACAAAGAAGATAGTTGAAGAATATAAAGATAGTGATTTCATTAAGAGTATGCCTTTTTTACCACATCTTGCCGGAATAATATCTGCACTTTTTGCGGGAGTTGCTTTTACTATCTGGGATAACTCATTAGAAGCTGAAGTTTATGCTCCTTCTTCTTTAATTGGTCTTACTATTGTATTTTTAGCTATGAAATGGAGAAAGGGAGTAGAAAATCCTTCACCTATTTTAAACAAGACTATTAATAAAATACCTCTTTTGATACTCTATATTATTTTCTTATCTATGGGTATTCATCTAACACCTGTAATGATGTTATTTGCAATAATACCCTTTTTATGGGTGGTTGATAAAAGATCTTTATCTGTATACTTTTTAGGTATAGTTGTTTTCTTTTTTATTTTATATAAAGTATCTATTGTTCATCTTATCCTCGTGAGTCTTTTTGTTATATATGTGTTCTGGGAGTATTTTAATGAGAGGTTTTCCTGGAAATATCTTTTTCTTGGAGCTGTCATAATATTTTTTGCTTTAACTGTTCAACTCTATCTTATGGTCAGGGCTCAGGATAAACCTGATATAAACGAAGTCGCCCCTACTACATGGGAGAAATTCTTTTCTGTATTAAGAAGAGAACAATATGGGAGTACTGCTCTACAAAATCAAATATGGCCAAGAAAAACTGTAGTGGATCCGGAGACAGGCAAAGCAACTGGCTTTAGTCCAATTGAGGGGATATTCTGGCAAATTGCTATGTACGTTAAGTATTTATTCTGGCAATGGAGATGGGAAACCGGCATAGGAATGCTTCCTATCCTTTTGGGTTTTTTAGGCTTATTTAATCTATTTAGACATGATAAAAAAATGTTTCTATTTATTTCTGTAATATATCTTTTTGCTTCACTTGGGTTAGTTGCTTATCTCAATATGAGATTTGCTCCCTCGGATGCTAATCCTGCTCATATACCAAGAGAGGTAAGAGAAAGGGATTATTTCTTTACTTTTTCCTTTGTCTTTTTTGCAATTTTCATTGGACTGGGTTTTTTAGAACTGGTCGAGATACTAAAAAAACGTTCTAAAGCACTTACATATTCAATAGGAAGTTTTCTGGCTTCTCTTTCCATATTTCCTCTTATCTTTAATTATCCATTAGAAACCAGGGAGGGTGATTGGATACCAGCAGAATATGGTTACAATATACTTGCAAGTTGTGATGAACCTTCTGTTATTTTTACTAATGGAGATAACGATACTTTTCCACTCTGGTTTTGTCAAGAAGTCCCATCTCAATTATGGGGGGGGAAAAAACCCTACAAAAATAAGGTAATCAATGCTAACCTTTCACTTTTAAATACTCCATGGTATATTACACAGTTGAAAGACAAAGGAGCTCCTATTTCCTTTACTTATGAAGAAATAGAAAAATTACCACCATACGTTATAGTAGGACAAAAGATATACTTACTTGCTGACATAATGATAAGGGATTTAATAGCTACAAATGCAGGAATTAAATATACAATGAATGATAAAATTACTGTTGCTCCGGGATACACTCCTATCCCTAAAGATTATGTATTGCCTCCTGACCAATTTTTAAATAAAGTGCTTACTAAATATAAAGAAACAGTTATGCCCATATATTTTTCTAATACAGTAAGTAGATCAAAGGTTGATGAATACAAAGGTTTTCTTACTACTGAAGGATTGGTATACAGAGTTGTACCGAATGGTTATCCTGAAATAAATCTTAAGAAATCAATAAGACTTTTTAAAAAGACTTTTAAAATGGACGCTATTTTAAATCCTAAAGTAAGAAAAACTGAAAGTGCTGAGGGTTTGTATAGTAATTATGCAATTACATTGTTTACCATCGGTGAAGGAATATTGCGTTCAAAAGAATACGGAGAAACACGTTTTGAAAGAGCAAAACACGCTTATGAGCTGGTTAAGATTATTGATAAGTTTGAGGGAGATAAACAGTTAAAGCTTGTATTCACAATTAATCTTGCAATGTTTGCTATTGAAGCTCAAAAATTTGATGATGCAGAAAGATATCTTAAATTAGTAGAAGAATATGGCGGTGGCAATACTTATGAATACTTTTTAAGAAAAGGCATGCTCTATTCCAGAAAGGGAGATAATAAAATGGCTGAAGAATATTTTAGAAAGGCTTATTTAGCATCTGGTGGTAGGCCTGAGCCAATGATTAATCTGTTTTTATGGTATAGAGACAATAAGAATATGGATAAAGCAAAGGAAGTTCTTTATGGTTGGGAGAAACTTCATCCTGGAGATCCTGTCCTTTTTAGATTATATCTTGATGAATTACATGATACAATATCAGCAATAAGGATTCTTCAAGTTCTTAAGACTAAACGTCCAGATCAGACAGAATTACTTGATAAAATGATTAACGAGCTTAAAAAAAGGTAAAACTCAATTGCTTGACTTGACAAAGAATATATATATAATTTCACTTAAAGAATGGGGGTGTAGCTCAGGTGGGAGAGCACCTGCTTTGCAAGCAGGAGGCCAGCGGTTCGAGTCCGCTCACCTCCATTTCACTAATTTTAATAAGGAGCTTGAATGATTGGATTTTTTTATGGATGTACAACTATGAATAATCCGGAGTTAAAATTATCTGTTAATTAATTGAAAAATTACAAACAAAGGGGATTCCAATAAAAAAAATTGGGCAGAAAAGATGTTGTGGAATTCCCTTAATTTTAACAGGGCACATTGAAAAAGCAAAGAACTTTGCCATAGAAGGATTGAAAGAAATGGATGGTATAGATACAATTGTGACAACCTGTCCTCATTGTTATACAGCATTTGCCCATGAGTATAAAGAGAAATTAAATATTGATGTTAATTTTAATGTCTTACACGTAACTATTTTTATTAATTCGTTAATTAAAGATAACAAGATTAAACTAAAAGAAAATAAATTATTGAATGCGGGCTACCATGATCCTTGTTTTTTAGGGCGCGAAGGAGACGGTATATATGATGAACCGAGAGAAATTTTAACTTTATCAGGAGTAGAATTAAAGGATTATTCATATACACGAGAGGATACTGTATGTTGTGGTGGAGGTGGGTTATTAAGAGCAGCTTTACCCAAAATATCAGTTGAAGTTGCTAAAAGTAAGATTGAAAAAGAAGTTCTTCCTGCGAACATCAAATACCTATTTTCATCATGTCCTTTTTGTTTTATCAATCTTAAAGAAGGTGCAGAGTTTGCAAAAGAAGATATTCAAGTTTATGACCTTGTAAGTTATATTGTTGATAACATAGAGTGAGGTGAATGTGGATATAAAGAAAGATTTTAATGAGTATAAAAAAAGAATCTATAAAATTGCAAAGAATAAATTTAGCAGAATGGGTATGGATAGGGCAGTCAAGTCTTTTAGGGCTGCTAGAGATGAAGCAATATCTGCCTTTCCTGAAGTTGAAGAAAAAGCTAAAGAACTTAGAAGGATTAAGGAAAATGTACTTGAAAACATTAATAATTACATAGATAAGGTAGAAATTGCTGTTAAGAGAGCGCACGGACATTTCCATTTTGCAAAGGATTCAGATGAAGCCAATAAAATTATAGCCAATATTGTTGGGAGTGATAAACTTGTTCTTAAGGCAAAATCTATAACAAGTGAAGAGTTGCTCTTAAATGACTATCTTGAAAAAAATAATAATACGGTTTATGAAACAGATTTAGGTGAATTTATTGTTCAACTTTTGAAATCTCGTCCCATGCATATTCTTGCACCAGCTGTCAACATTCCCAGAGAAAAAGTAAAGGAGATTTTTTCAAAATTGGCTGGAAGGGACCTTCCAACAGATCCTACAACACTTTCTAAATACGCAAGAGAATTTTTACGAGATAAGTTTTTCAAGGCTGATGTTGGTATAAGTGGTGCAAATGCAATAACATCGGATACTGGAACATTATTTTTAATAGAAAATGAAGGTAATATTAGACTTGCTACTGCTGCTCCCAGGGTACACATTGCTTTGGTAGGCGTTGAAAAGATTTTACCGACTCTAACAACAGGTATGTTAATGCTGGAAGTTGTTATGAGATATGCTGGATATCTTTCTACAAGTTACGTATCTCTTATTAGCGGGCCTTCTAAAACAGGCGATATTGAAAAGGTTAAGGTTTATGGAGCTCATGGCCCGGAGGAATTTCATGTTGTTATGCTTGACAATGGACGTATTAAAGCTTCTCAAGATAAAGATTTGAGAGAGTTTCTTCTTTGTTTACGATGTGGGGCTTGTATGTATGAATGTCCGGTTTTTTCTGTCACAAGTGGTGAATGGGGATATAGATATATGGGTGGTATAGGTGTTCCCTGGACTGCGTATGTCTCTGGCGGTCTTAAAAAAGCTGCTATGACATCTTATACATGTACGATGTGCGGACGTTGTGTCAGGCATTGTCCAATGAGTATAAATACTCCTCATCTTGTACAAAGAGTAAGGGAAGATGTTAAGAATGCTCAATATTTACCACCTTTTGTAACAAGTATGCTGGAGGGATTACTGGACAAAGGTCATCTCTAAGGATACATGAATTACAAAAGTGATTTAGATAAGGTTCTTCCTTTTGTCAGAAAACCAATTAGGTATACTAACAATGAATATAATGTAGTTAAGAAAGTAAAAAAACTGGATTTATCAATTGCTTTAGCTTTTCCTGATGTGTATGAAATTGGCATGAGCAATTATGGATTAAAAGTACTATACCACATTATAAATAAGTATCCTTTTGTAAAAGCTGAACGCGTTTTTGCTCCTTGGACAGACATGATAACTCAGATGCGTGAAAAAAGAATAGATTTATTTTCTTTGGAATCCAAAACACCGTTGAACAACTTTGACATTGTTGGATTCTCTCTACAAAGTGAATTACAGTATACTAACGTAATAATGATGCTTGATTTGGCAAAAATTTCATTTTATGCAAAAGATAGGAAAAACAATGAACCAATCATATTAGCTGGTGGCCCTTGTACTGTTAATCCTCTTCCTATGAGCAAATTTATAGATGCATTTTTCATTGGTGATGCAGAAGAAGGCATTGTTGAGATTATTAACATTATGAAAGAGTACAAAACCAGGAAAAAAAGAGTAGAAAAAATAGCTGAGATTGATGGTGTCTGGGTTCCAGAAATTCATAAAAAAGATAAAATAATAAAACGTAGATGGATTAGAAGTTTAAAGGAAGAAGATTTTCCAACTCCTCCTATTGTTCCAATAGGAGATGTTGAGCATGATAGGCTTACAATAGAAGTATCCCGTGGTTGTACTAAAGGTTGTAGATTTTGTCAGTCAGGATATATTAATAGACCAGTTAGAGTTAGATCTTTTGAAGAAATAAAAAGGTTAGTAGATAGAGGAATAAGACAATCTGGTTGGAGTGAAGTTTCTCTACTTTCTTTTTCTATATCAGATTATCCTGATTTTATATCTCTTTTAAGGGAACTAAATGAAAATTTAAAAAAGAGAAGGGTCTCAATATCAATACCTTCTTTTAGAGGAGAGGATTTTACAGTTGAAGTGGCAGATGAACTTGTAAAAATAAAAAAAACAGGACTAACATTTGCACCGGAAACTGCTTCTGAAAGATTAAAAAAAATAATAAATAAAAATGTAAGTAAAGAAGCCATAGAAGATGCTATAAGAAATGCTTCCAAGAGAGGATGGAGAAAGGTAAAACTTTACTTTATGATTGGACTTCCAACAGAAACTGATAACGATATTCAGGAGATTGTTGATATGTTAAATTATCTTTCAAAAAAATTTCCTGGATTACAACTTAAAGCACATATATCC
>JALVRC010000049.1 GCA_027025255.1 Caldifarciminota bacterium | reverse complement strand
ATATGCATCTCCTGACTGTGATACAGCAATAACAGGATTATAACCACGTAATACATTCTGCCTTCCGGGCCATGAACTGCCTTTTGCCTTGTATTTGGTATAGTAAGGATAATTAGTATAGTAGTACCATGTAACATGAGGAGTTCCACTGCCATCCACAGCAATTGAAGGGTGATAGTTAGAGCTTGTTTCAACTGTTTCAGTTGTTCCAACTGTATGAGTGGAGGCTGGAATCAACATATATCTTATACCACGAGACCCACTATATGTATACCATGTGACATGTACATTGTTATCAGAATCGCATGCTACTGACCATCCTCCTCTATAGGTAGTATAATCACCACCGCTAACATTTGATACGTTCTGTGGTACATTCCATATCTGTGCAACGCCCAATGAAAAGACGAGCACAGTTAAGGTTAATATCTTTTTCATATATTACCTCCTATGTTTAATTAATTTAGAAATATTTGCTTCATCACTTTTCTATCTTTTTTACAATTATATATATTTTTTCTTTTTTGTCAAGTCTTTTTCTTCTTTTATATTTCTAAAAACGTATACTAAGCACCCAATTTAACTGCTTCTTAAAATTTATTTAAAAATTCTAAGATTTACTAAGATTACTTGACTTTTTTAAATTTCCATGTATAATTAAGCATGGAAAAACGTATAAATCTAATAAAAAATATAGCAAATATAGAAATAGAGAACAAATCCTATACTTTTCCAATTGTAGATCTACCAGAAGAATTTATAAATTGGAATTTAAAAAGAAGATTAGAAGACATAAATGGCATAGAAAAAGGGAAAATGCCTTCTCTTCACGGTCCACATAATGCTGCAGTAGCAACGTGTGGTGCAATAAGACAGGATTCTCTGCTTCCTATAAACAACGCATACAAAGGCATGGGTTTTGTACCCAGGGAAAAGTATATAAAGTCTGTATTAAATGAACTCAATGTAAACAAAGAAAAGCCCATGAAAGAAAGGCTAAACTATCTTAAAAACCTATATAAGAATCCACATCTCTTTAACAAAAAACTGCTTGTAAGCCTTGAGCTTTACACATTCAAAGATTTTAAAACTCATACCTATTTAAATATTATGAAAAATCCAATAGCCTCTATTGTCTTTCTTGATAAAGTAAGCTATGAGATTAAAAGTGTCGTAGATATAGTTTTTCCTGATGATAAAACAAACAGGTATAAAAAAGAAATACTTAACTATACAAATGCCATACACAGCTTTTTCCATGGAACATTCAAAAGGATTTTCCCTGTTCTAATTTTCTATACGATTGAAGCCTTTGATAATACACCAGGGAGCAAAAAAGGAATAAAAATAGAATGAAAAAAATTCTTCTTTTGATTGTACTATTTGTCTACTGTAAAAATAATACAAAAAAGCCAACAATTGATATTACTATCAAGGTGAAAACATTTAAGGTACAACTTGCTAATGAGACAGAAACAAATAAGCAAGTCTTAATGTTCAGAAAAAAACTTAACAAAAATGCTGGTATGCTGTTCGAATTTGAAAAGGAAGGTCTGTATCCTTTCTGGATGAAAAACACATATATTCCTCTTTCGATTGCATTCATTGATAAAAATATGGTTATAATTGATATTCAAAACATGCAGCCTCTGGATACATTCCATTATGTATGTTCCCTTATTCCCTTTAAATACGCCCTTGAAATGAACAGAGGGTGGTTTAAAAAAAACAACATTAACATAGGAGATACTGTCAGATTAAATGATAAATAGATATAAAAGAAAAGAAATAGAAAGCATATTTTCTGTAAAAAATAAGTATAATTTATATAGTGTATAGCGTTTGTAAGACACGTGTATGTAGTATAGACTAAGGGGTTCACTCTTATTTTCTATTATATATATATATATATATATATAT
>JALVRC010000048.1 GCA_027025255.1 Caldifarciminota bacterium | reverse complement strand
TTAACAGAATATTTCCTTGAGCTCGTTGAGGAATTTAATCTTAACCAGATATATTCTGTTCCTTTATACACAAGAGGGGAAATCATAGGTGTTATGCAGTTTATTACAAAAGATAAGAAAATATTTTCAGAAGAAGAGAGAAGAATTATAGATATAGTTGCAAAAACAATCTCTGCAGGGCTTGAAAGTATTGTGATAGAATACTTTTTAAGAGAAAGAGAGAGATTGTATGAGATGCTTCTTGAAAATATGTCGCAAGGAGTTTATTTATTAAAAGAGCTACATTTTGAATATGTTAATTCTGCTTTTTGTAAAATTACAGGGTATTCTTTTGAAGAATTGACATCTCCTGATTTTGACATGTTTGTTTTATTCCCTGAAGAAGAAAAAGAGAGGGTAAAGAGAAGAATAAAAGAGAGGGAGAAAAATGATGATATTCCTTCAAACTATCAAAGTAAGATTATTACTAAGAGTGGTGATATTAGAAACATTGAGATTAATACAGTTATTATCAATTACAAAGAAGAAATAAAAGTTCTTGGTTTTATTAAGGATATAACAGACGAGTTAAAAACTCGTAAAGAGCTGCAAAAACTTGAAAAGCTTGAATCAATAGGGCTTCTTGCAGGAGGTATTGCTCATGATTTCAATAATATACTTATGGGGATAGTAGGTAATCTTTCTCTTGCAAAGATGTACTTAAAACCTGATGATAAATTGTACGAAATTATTTCTGATACTGAACAGGTTGCATTTTCTGCAAGAAATTTAACAAAACAGCTACTTACTTTCTCCAAAGGCGGAAGCCCGGTGAAGAAGGTTATAGATATAAAGCGCTTTTTAAAACAATGGATATCTTTTGCTCTTAGAGGTTCTAATGTAAAAGCTGAGTTTCATATTGACGAGAATCTCCGAAATGTTGAAGTAGACGCGGGTCAGGTTTCTCAGATCATTAACAATCTTGTTTTCAATGCCAGAGATGCAATGCCAGAAGGTGGTGTTCTTGAGGTAGGAGCAGAGAATTATTTAATAGGGAAAGGTCATACTCTACCTCTTACTCAGGGGAAATATATAAAGATATCAATTAGAGATCATGGCGTAGGTATACCTGATAAATATATTGACAGGATTTTTGATCCATTTTTTACTACAAAAAAGAAAGGGAGTGGACTCGGTCTTGCAGTTTCTTTCTCAATAATTAAACAGCATGGAGGGCATATAACAGTTTATTCTGAGTTAGGGAAAGGAACGGTTTTTCATTTGTATTTTCCTGCTGTAGAGGATACTGTATCAGCTGAGCAGTTTGAAAAAGAAGTGGTTTTTACAGGCGAAGGGAGAGTACTTATAATGGATGATCAGGAAGTAGTTGTAAAAGTTTTAAAGAATATGCTTCAAAAACTTGGCTTTGAAGTAGAAGTAAGTTACAATGGAGAAGAGGCGGTAAATAAATATAAAGAATATTTTGACTCAGGAAAAGCATTTGATTTTGTAATTCTTGATTTAACTGTTCCGGGAGGAATGGGAGGCAAGGAAGCGGTTAAGAAAATTCTTGAAATAAATCCTGATGCAAAAGTTATAGTTTCAAGTGGTTATTCGAATGATCCTGTAATGTCAAATCATAAAGAGAACGGATTCTCAGGAGTAATTGTTAAACCATATACTATTGATGGCTTAAAAAGAGTTTTAAGAGTGTAGTTTTTTAGGGGAGTAAATGTTGTAAGTTTTTAAGAGAGATGAGATAAAATATAAAGGATGGGTATACAATTATTTAAGCGTTTTAGGCTTGAGATGGTATTAATCTTTACAGATAATTCATAATAAGAAAATTTCTTCTTAAAAGAGGTTAAAGCATTAATTAACTTATTTTAGCGCTTTTTTAGGATTGTTAACTTTATTAGCATATTTATTGTTATTTATTCTTTGATAGGTACGTTTTTTTATACTTCTTTTGGTTTCAGTCAGTGATTGCTTACTTAAACATGGGTGACGCTCCGTGGAAAAAAGTAGAGAAGAACAGAGTAAAATATTACTATGCTAAGTACATAAGCATAATGAATCAATTGGGGAAATTATAATTTTATAAAAGGGTTAAGAATAGATTAATAAAGCAGAAAAACGTTTAGGATAGTAGATAACTAAAATAGATATAAGATATAGGTAAAAGTAAGTAAGACATTTTTAATGCGATTTTTTTTCTTGACAAAAAAATAAAGAGGCGTAGAATGTTTTTAAATTATATAGGAGGTGGATATGTTGCGAAATACGTTTTTTGTAGTGGTAATAACCATAGGATTTATTGCCAATATAGCTTATGCTCAACAGCCTCCAGAGAAGGTATGGCATAGGATATACGATTCAGGAGATACGGATGTCCCAACTGGTATAGCAGTGGACAGAGCAGGTTACGTGTATGTTACAGGCTATTCTGATAATGGGAAGAACCATGATTTTCGCACAATAAAGTATGACTCTGCTGGTAATATTGTGTGGAATAGGGTATACGATTCAGGCAGTTCGGAGAGAGCTTATGGAGTAGCAGTGGACGATGATGGTAATGTGTATGTAACAGGTTTTTTATACAATGGAACAGGGAATTTTTGTACAATAAAGTATGATAAGGATGGCAATATTGTCTGGAGGAAGGTATGCGATTCAACAAGTCATGAGGGGGCACGTGGCATAGCAGTGGATAGGGCAGGTTACGTGTATGTGGCAGGTATGTCTAATGTTGGAGAAGATCAAGATATTCGCACAATAAAGTATGATAAGGATGGTAATGTTGTATGGAATAGTTTATATGATGGAGGCAGTGATGAGTATGTTCATGGAATAGCAGTTGATAATGCAGGTAATGTATATGTCACAGGTTGTTTGTGGAATGGAATAGGCTGCGATTATCAAACAGTAAAGTTTGATAAAGACGGAAATGTTGTATGGCAAAGGATACACGACTCAGGTGGTTGTTTACATTATGAAGATGCTCAAGGGGTAGCAGTGGATTTTGCTGGTAATGTGTACGTGACAGGTTTTGCAGAGGAAGAAACAGATAAAGATGAAGCATATTTTCGTACTATTAAGTATGATAAAGACGGAAATGTTGTATGGAACAAGCTCTTTGATTCAGGATTTTTCGATAAAGGTTTTGGAATTGCTGTGGATAATACAGGTAATGTATATGAAACAGGTTATTCATACAATGGGAAAGACTATGACTTTCGCACAATCAAGTATGATAAGGATGGTAATGTTATATGGAGCAGGCTATACGGTACAGGAGAGAATGATTATTCTTCTGGCGTAGCAGTAGATGATAAGGGATATGTGTATGTTACCGGTTATATGTATAATGGGTCAGACTGGGATTTTTACACCATAAAGTACAGACAGAGCCAACTCTGGGGCGTTGAAGAAGAAAGAAATGTTGAAGATATTGCTGTTGTAGGAAAGAACAATAGGGTAGTTGTTACGTATAGTCTCAAGAGTGCCAGTATGGTGGATATAAGTGTTTTAAATGTGCTTGGTTCTGTTGTGGAGAGAGTAAATGGTTATGAGACAGCAGGAGAGCATAGTTATACATTTGATGTGCCTTTCTCTGGTGTGTATTTTGTGAAGATAAATATGGGTAATAGAACAGAGATTAGGAAGGTAGTAATTACGCATTAGCAAAGAGGGAGATCCGCTCCCCCTCTTTGCGTAAACAAAAAACATAGGAGGTGAAGATGAAGATATCAAGGTTTTTTCTCATGGCAATAGCTTTTATGGTTATTGTTAATGTAGCTTATGCTCAGCATCCTCCAGAGGAGGTATGGAATAGGGTATATGACTCGGGAAATTTGGATGAAGCTTCTGGAGTAGCAGTGGATAGGGCGGGTTATGTGTATGTTGCAGGTTATTCATTTAATGGGACGGATGATGATTTTCGCACAATCAAGTATGATCCTGATGGTAATGTTGTATGGAATAAAGTATTTGATTCAGGAGAGGCGGAGCTACCTTATGGAGTAGCGGTGGATGATGTTGGTAATGTGTATCTTGCAGGAATGTCAATAAATGGAACGGGCTTGGGAGATATTAGTACCATAAAGTATGACCCTGATGGTAATGTTGTATGGAATAAAGAATACGATTCAGGAAATGATGATGAAGCTCATGGAGTAGCAGTAGATAACGCTGGTTTTGTGTATGTGGCAGGATATTCAGATAATGGGACGGATGATGATATTCGCACAATCAAGTATGATAAGGATGGTAATGTTGTATGGAATAAAGAATACGATTCAGGAAATGATGATGAAGCTCATGGAGTAGCAGTAGATAACGCTGGTTTTGTGTATGTAGCAGGATGTTCTAATAACGGGACGGACTGGGATTTTCGTGTGATAAAGTATGATAAGGATGGTAATGTTGTATGGAACAAGATATACGATTCGGGAGATAGGGATGTTGCTTCTGGAGTAGCAGTGGATGATGCTGGTTTTGTGTATGTGGCAGGATATTCAGATAATGGGACGGACTGGGATTTTCGTGTAATAAAGTATGAGCCTAATGGGGATATTGTGTTGAACAAGGTATACGATTCAGGAAATGATGATGAAGCTTCTGGAGTAGCAGTAGATGATGCTGGGTTTATATATGTGGGAGGATATTCATGGGATACAGACGCTAATTTTCGCACAATAAAGTATGACCCTGATGGTAATATTGTGTGGAACAAGGCATATGACTCAGGAAATTGGGATGAAGCTTCTGGAGTAGCAGTGGATAATGGTGGTAATGTGTATGTGGCAGGATATTCAGATAATGGGACGGATAATGATTTTCGTACGATAAAGTACAGGCAGTTCTTTACAGTGTTTGGACGAGTTACAGAAGGAGGCAGTGGGATGCCTGATGTTAATGTAGTGATTTCTACTGCGGGAGTATCTGATACAATAAAAACAGCAGCAGATGGCTCTTATGAATTTCCTGATTTACCTTGTGGGGAGGATTACACAGTAAGTGCTCATAAACCTGGCTATACATTTTCACCATCAAAGTATACCTATTCTCCATTGAACAGTGATAAACCCGATCAGGATTTTGTGGGTTCTCTTGGTATAGTGGAGAAGGATGTTAAGGATATTGATGTTATAGAAGAGAGAAATAGAGTAGTTGTTAAGTATACCCTTAACAGTGGCAGTATGGTGGATATAAGGTTATTTAACGCTCTTGGTACAGTGGTTAATAAGGTGAGTGTGTATAAGACAGCAGGAGAGCATAGTTATACATTTGATGTGCCTCTCTCTGGTGTGTACTTTGTGAAGGTAGATACAGGTAATAAAACAGAAATTATGAAGGTAGTGATTACCAGATAGGTAGTAATTACGCATTAGCAAGCGGGGGACACCGCTCCCCTCTGTTTGTATAAATATAAATTATAAACAAAAAACCATAAGGAGGTTAACATGAAAAGATCAAGGTTTTTTCCCCTAACAATTGCTTTTATGGTTATTGCCAATATAGCTTATGCTCAACGTATCCCGGAGGAAGTTTGGAATCAGTTATTTGATGCAGGTTGGACTGACGTCGGTTATTCTATAGCAGTAGAGGATACAGCACCAGATGCAGATTATAATGTTTGGGTCGGAGGTACTTCAAAGAGTGAATCAGGTTTTGACTGGCGTATAATTAAGTATGATAACGATGGCAAGGAAATCTGGAACAGAACTTATGATACTGATAACATAGCCTGTAAGGATATGTTCGTCTTCACTGATAATTCAAATGATATTTCTACAGGGTCTATATTTGGTACAGGGGATTCTTACAATGGTTCTAACTATGATTTTCGTACGGTAAAATTTGATAGTGAGGGTGAAGAGATATGGAGTGCAACTTATGATGGAGGTGACCATGATATAGCTACTGCTGTTGGGACATCTGATAAAAATTCTGTATATGTTGGCGGAAATTCTTTCAACGGTTCCAACTATGACTGGTGTATGGTAAAGTATGATAATTCAGGAAATGAGTTATGGCATAAAACATTTGATTTTGAAGATAGTGATGATTTCCTAAGTTCACTGATGGTTACTTATAATCCAGAGGTGTTTGCAGCAGGGTATTTTTACAACGGTTCAGATTTCGATTGTAAATTCCTACATCTTGATTCAAATGGGAATGTAATCGGGAATAAGACTTATGATTCAGGGGGTAATGACTTCGCCTATGACATTACAGCCTTTATGCCTTTAACGGGAAAAAACAATTCTAACGCATTACCTTCTGCTTATGATAATGCAGTTTCTAAGCCAGTGTATATATATGTAGCAGGTGCATTAAATAACGGTTCAGACGATGACGACTGTCTGATATTAAAATATGATAGCAAGGGAAATTTACTCTGGCATCAGGAATACGATTCAGGTAAGAATGATTTTCTCTATGCGATAGATGTTGATGCCAAAGGGGATGTATATGCGGCGGGATGTTCAAAGGATGAAAATAACAGTGACCTTACTATATTTAAGTACTCGCCTGATGGAAATCTTATATGGAATATGATATACGATTCAGGGGGTGATGAGGCTAAGTACACTGCGGATATTAAAGTTAGTAAAAAAACCGGTTTTATCTATGTAACTTTTGATGACATTTCTGGCTCAGGTTATCTTACTGATGAAAATGATAATATTCGCACTATAAAGTTCAGACAGTTTTTTACAGTAAGTGGAACGATTAAAGAAAATGGCTCTGGTATGAAGGATGTAATGGTTGTTCTATCAGGAAGTGTAAACGATACAACATACACAGACGCGGATGGCACATATACATTTTCTGACTTACCATGTGGAACGGATTACACGATAACACCTTATAAAGAGAGATATAAATTTACTCCGTTCAGCTATACCTATACTCCATTGAACAGTGATAAGCCAGACCAGGATTTTGTTGGCACGCGTGGCATTGGTATAGCAGAGGAGAGTGAAGTTGAGGATATTGAGGTTATAAAAGAGGTAAACAAAATAGTGGTAAAATTTAGCCTTGATAAGAACAGCAGAGTGGATATAATGTTATTCAATGCTCTTGGGTCAGTGGTTAACAAGGTGAGTGGGTATGAGACATCTGGAAACCATACCTATACATTTGACATACCCCTGTCAGGTGTATACTTTATTAAGATAAATACTCCTAACAGAAGAGAGATAAGGAAGATAGTGATTACCAAATAGATAGTAATTACGCATTAGAGAGAGGGGGACACGCTTCCCCTCTCCTTTTTTACTAAATAAATCAGGTATCCCAGATTTTTGAAAATGAAAACACCTATTTAAGATAAAAATTTCACTTGACATTACTTGTTTTTTATGTAAAATTAATGAGAAATAAAAAAGGAGGTAGGTTTGAAAAAGATGTTTAGTTTTTATCTCTTAAATAAGGCTATAGTAAATAAGATGCGCAGAGATAATTTGTTCTCCCATTTATTCCTCACATCTTCTATTTTTTTACCGTACAAATTGACATATATCAATATATCAATATGAAAGAGAGCTTAAAAATATTTAAGGCTTTGTGTGATGAGACCCGGTTAAAAATAGTTGAGTTTCTTTTGACTGGAGAGAAATGTGTTTGCAAGATTGTTCCTTTCTCACAAAGGTCTCAATCCACAGTGTCAATTCATTTATCAAAGCTGGAAAATCTTGGTATCGTTGTATCCAGAAGGGAAGGGAAAAGTGTATACTATAGAGTAGTTAATAAAAAGGTAGTAAAAATTCTTAACATTATAAACCAAAAGGAGGTTTGAATATGAAGATTACAATTATTGGTTCAGGGTGTCCAACCTGCGAGGCATTGTATAAAAAGGTAAGAGATTTAAAAGAGGCAGGAAGGATTGATGCAGAGATAGAATACCTTAAAGATGTAGGCGAGCTTGTAAAACGTGGTATTATGGGCAGTCCTGCATTGTTGATTGATGAGAAGCCTGTTTATATTGGTATGCCTGAAAGTGATGATAAATTACTTGAAATAATCAGGCAATATTCTAAATAAGAGATGATTGACAGGATTAAGAACAATCTAAGTAAGAATTTGATTCCATATACCTTAATAGTTATGGTATTAGCTACACTCTTAGGACATTTTTGGAGCTTGAGCTTCCTATCTAAATTCATAGTTCCTGTTGTTTTTGTTTCAAGGGCCTTTCTTAACGATATATTTAAACTTTAGCAAAAAAATTAAGGGATGGTTAAGTAAATGAATCATGAACATAACCATAATCACAGCAGGTTAGGCTGGACTGTTATTTTAAATATTTCTATTACCATAGCAGAGTATATTGGGGGGATGCTCTCAGGAAGCCTGGCATTGCTTTCTGATGCCGGGCATAATCTTACAGATGTTTTGTCTCTATTGCTGGGATATGTTGGTGAGAAGGTCTCTCTGAGAAAAGCTAATAAAAAGCACACATTTGGATTTAAAAGATTTGAGGTCATTACAGCCTTGATAAATGCTTTTGCCCTGCTTGCCGTAGCATTTTATATTTTGTTTGAGGCTTTCCATAGATTAAAAGAAAGTAGGTCCATTTCTCTGGGATTGATGTTAGGCATTGGCTCAATTGGTCTTTTGGGAAATTTAGCCTCTATTCTTATTCTACATAAACAAAAGAATGAATCGCTTAATTTGAAGTCAGCGTATTTGCATCTTTTCTACGATACATTATCTTCAGTTTTTGTTATGTTAGGTGCAGTTATAATATACTTTACAAACTATGTAGTTATTGATGTAATAGCAAGTGTTGTAATCGCATTGATGATACTTTATAGCAGTTTCAAGATTATAAAAAAGGGATTGCATATTTTTATGCAGGGTGTTCCTGAAGGATTAGACCTTGATGAAATATATACGGTTATTAAAGGGATAGAAGGAGTTGCGAGTATTCATAATCTTCATATCTGGTCTATAAACAGTAAAGACACGTTTTTGTCGTGTCATATATGTATTGAGTATAAAAAGGTTAAGAATGACGAACTTATCAAAGAGATAAACAATGCCTTACAAAATAGGTTTAAGATTGAGCATAGTGCTATTCAGATAGAGGAGAATAATATTTGTAAGAAATGATGCTTTAATAGAAAGGAGGAGTTAGCATGAAAGAGAGGAATATATTTTTAATAATAATAGGGCTGTTTTTAGGATTCTATTTTATGCCAGTAAACAGTGATATTTTTAATAATGCGATATTAAGCGGTTTCAGGCTTCTGCATGATTATGCAACGCAACATGTTTTAACGTGTCTGCTCCCTGCTTTTTTTATTGCTGGTGCGATAAGTGTTTTTGTCAAGAAGGAGGCGATATTAAAGTATCTTGGACATAAAACAAAAAAATTTATTTCTTATTCAATTGCTTCTGTTTCAGGCTCTATTTTAGCTGTTTGTTCATGTACAATTCTTCCTTTATTTGCAGGCATAAGAAAAAGGGGCGCTGGATTGGGTCCAGCAATCACATTTCTTTTCTCCGGACCAGCAATAAATATTGCTGCCATGTTTCTTACTATAAGTGTTTTGGGTTTGCATATAGGTCTTGCCAGAATATTTCTTGCTATTCTTCTTTCCATTCTTGTTGGCTTGAGTATGACTTTAATTTTTAAAGAACAAATAGAAGAAGGAGAGCTGTTTTTTAATGAATCAAGGGAGGTTAAACTTAGTAAGAGGATTCTTTTACTTTTCTTTTTCTCTATGATTATGGTGTTAGTTGTTAACGGTTTAAGAATAAACAAATACTTGAAATACGGTTTGATGCTATTTTTTACTTTAACAACTGTGCTATTGGTAATATTCAAATTTCATAAAGAAACAACAAAAGAATGGCTCAAAGAAACATGGGGTTTTACAAAGCTTCTTCTCCCGTACCTGTTTATAGGTGTTTTTATTGCAGGTTTTTTAATGCCTTTGCTTCCACAAAAGATGATAGAAAGTATTGTTGGGCAAAATACAATTACTGCAAATATTGTTGCCTCTGTTTTTGGTGCATTTATGTATTTTTCAACACTAACTGAAATACCTATTTTACAGGCACTTATTGCCAAGGGCATGTCCAATGGTCCTGCATTAGCTTTACTATTAGCTGGCCCAAGCCTGAGCCTCCCTAATATGCTTGTTGTAAGGAGAGTATTAGGGACTAAAAAAACAATTGTATATGTAGGTCTGGTTGTTTTCTATTCTACAATCGCTGGATTGTTATTTGGGTTAATATAAATTGCTGAAAAAGTGAGGCATAGCTTTCAATAAAATTCTTACTTAAGATTATCATCAATGGAGTGCTTGAATTTTGTTAAAATAGAGAAAAAAATAAAAAGGAGGTTTTTGTGATAAGGCAAGCTCAGTGGGAATATCCTGAACCACGAAAAGGTTTAGGTGGATTATGGGATAATTTCTTTGGTCCTGGAGCAACAACATTAGAGGTATTGATAACACTTATTTCCTCTCTTGTTGCCCTGATAGCTCTGTTGTACTATGCTTACGTTAAGGACCTTGGCTGGAGTGTAATTCAAAATATTGTTGCCGGGGTTCTTGTGTTTGATTTAGCAGGAGGCGTTGTCTGGAATGCTACCACAACTGCTAAACGGTGGTTTCACAGAAAGGAACAAACCCCTTTAAAACATATAGGCTTTGTAGCAGTGCATATTGTTCAGATATTTCTTTTTTCATTTTTCTTCCGCGGGCTGGATATTGTATACATTATAGTTGCTTACGTATATTTGTTAGTCTCATCATTTGCCGTTGTTTTTTCTCCCGTACGTATTCAGAGAGCTTTAGCACTTATTCTGGTAATGGGGGCATTTGTGCTATCTACATACGTATTTTCTCTTACACCCGGATTTGAGTGGTTTTTGCCTGCTCTCTTTACCAAACTTCTTATAAGTCATTTAACATACGAAGAGCCTTATGTATGATTGTTCGTATATCTATACTTTAATTATCCGTTTTTATTAGAAATAGTAGATAATAAGCGTGAGTACATTACAGGATATACATAATAAATAAAAGAACAAGTTATCCCGTAATGTAATTGATTACGTTTTTTATTCAGTTTTTTCCTTGACATGGTGTGAGAGGTGTGTATAATTCTAATGTATATATGATAAAAGCTTGAGAAGAGGAATAAGTAATCTCAAAAAGAAGGTGGTGAGGTTTTAGTTAAATTAAAGAGGAGGTATAATTGATACTACTTCTTATGGATGTTGTGCTGAGGGGATTTGTAAAGGATGTGAATACGGGTGAGCCTTTAAGTTATGCAGGTGTGTATGTAAAGGGTAAAGATATCGGGACCTACACAGATGAGCGAGGATATTTTTTACTGAAAGGCATATCTTTAGGAAAAGAAGCTGTTGAGGTCTCACATATAGGTTATGAAACAAAGACGCTCCATATTGAACTGAGGCAAAACAAGACCATAGTAGTTGAGCTAAAGCCTGTTGCTATAGAGATGAAGACTGTCAGGGTTTCTGCAGTAAAAGAACGGTTCAAGAATGAGGTTGATATAAGCAGGGTTGAGTTTACATCAAGGGATTTGAATGCATTACCAGCTTTTGGAGAGGCTGATATCATTCGTTCGCTTCAGAATTTGCCAGGGGTAGTAACAGTACATGATTTTTCTAATAAAATCTATATACGAGGAGGCTCACCTGATGAGAATCTTGTATACCTTGATGGAATAACAATCTATAATCCTTCTGGTCATTTGATGATGCTTGTTAGCTCTTTTAATCCTGATGCTATAAATAGTGTTGAGATGTATGCAGGAGTATATCCTTCACGTTTTGGCGATAGGTTATCATCTGTGATTAATATTAAGACAAAACAGGGAAATACGAAAAGGTTAAGAGGAGAATTATCTCAAAGTTTACTGAGTACAAAGGTATTTGTTGAATCTCCTATAAATAGTAAGCTCTCTTACTTTATAAGCTACAGAAGAACGTATTTTGATATAGTTACATTGGCAATGAGCAAAGTTTTCAATGACAAATCCATGTATGTGCCATACTATTTTTATGATTTTATTGGTAAGATTAACTATGCGATTAACAAAAATACGCTTTTAACATTTACTGCTTATTCAAGTGAGGACTTAATGGATTTTAAGAGAGAACCTAATACAGAGGAAAGTTCATATACTATTTGGAGACTTGGATGGTTTAACAGAGGTATAAGCTCAAACTTATTTACCTATCTGAATCCATATATATCTTTCAATCTTACACTGGCATACAGTCAGTTCTTTACAGACAGAAATAGTTCTGTATGGGAGGTTGATGGTACAGACTCAACGCATATAAATTTCTTTAACCATGTGCAGGATATTACAATAAAACCAGATTTTGTTTTGAGGCTTTCTTCTCAGACGAGTGTGCTTTTTGGAACAGACGCCAAGTACATTATGTTTGATTTTCTTGATAAGGACTATGAAAGGGGTATTGATTACGAAACAGATAGTATTGTGGATAGTGTGGTTGTAAGCGCTGATACTGCTGGCACTTTTATTGTCCCATTTTACGGAGAGATAAAACAGAGATTCTTTAAAAGGTTTCTTGTGGATGCTGGAGCGAGGTTTATATATGTAAGCATATTAGAGAGAACATTTATTAATCCTTCTATTTCATTAAAATACTTTATAACTGATTACTTCACCTTTAATGTTGGTTCTGGTAGATATAATCAGTTTTTCTATACATTGAACAGTCAGGAGGTCTTTACGGATATTTACAATCTCTGGGCTCTTATAAAATCTCAACCAGTTCCTACTTCTATACATTATGTTGCAGGGGTCGAACGTTTATTCCCGTCAGTAAGGTTTAGGATTGAAGCATTTTATAAGGATTATAAGAACTTGAGAATGGTTGAGCCTGTAAATTCTTCTGATAGATTGTATATTAATGAGTTTTTCTTTGATTTTGAAGAGAACGACCTTCTTAAGGTGAATGGATATGCTTTTGGTTTAGAGTTTTTCTTAAAAGGAGATTTCAAGTATTTTAAAGGCTGGGTGAGCTACAGCTTTCAAAAAACGAGAAGGGAGCTATGGGGCTCAGACTATGCACCATCATTTGACAGGGAGCATAAGTTTAATGTTGTGCTTAATAAATCGTTTGGCAAGAATATGATTACTCTACGCTGGATACTCTCATCAGGTATTCCAACAGAGCTTTTGTTGAAGCGGAAAACATACAGGTATGATCCAGAGACGGATTCCGTTAGCACTGATAGAGTGCCAGGTGTTCGCCCAATTTTACCACAGGATAGGATACCTGCTTATCACAGGCTTGACATACATTTTGAGAGAGGATTTAGTATGTTCAAACACAAGAGCACGTTCTTTATAGATATAATAAATGCATACTGGCAGAGAAATATAATAATGTATGTAACCAGGGTGGATACTGAAACTAAAAGAGTTAAAAAGATCGGCGTTTATTCCATGCCATTTATGATATTAACAGCAGGAGTGAAGGTGTCATTATGAAAAGGCTTATTTTTGTTGTGTTTTTTATGCTTTCATGTGGGATAACTTCATGGTCAGGAGAGGAGATATACAGGTATAATATTTTTGGCTTTTTAAGAGGGGATAAGGATACACAGAGTGTTTATGTGTCAAAACTCACGCTTGTTGAGGATACTACTTTCTATGTTGATGTTGATGTAAGCATTACAGATGGGAGTGATACGTTTTCTCTTAAAAGAATGGATAGCGAACGGTTTGAGGGTTATTTCTCTGTAGAACCTTTAAAGACATATACGCTCTTACTTGATGGTGAACTGGGTAAATTGCAGGTCTCCTGCACCCTGCCTTCTTTAATAGAACTCTTAGCACCAGAGCCCATGGATACGATTAAAGATACCCTTAAGATAACGCTTGTTAAAAATAAGGATATTTATACTATTTTTGCCAAGTGTGAAGGATATAAGGGTCAATATTTTTATATGGATGAGTATGAAATGGATACAGTTGAGCTTGAAATGGTTTTAGAGCCTGATACAGCTAACTCAGAGGAGACCATTCTTGCTCAGGGTGATATATATTTCTCTGTAATAGGTTATGACAGTTTGACAGAGGAAAGGTTAAATGAGTTTCATCATTTTTCAGAAAGTTATGATACATTGCCTGATTACTTTGGTATACTTATGGGTTCAGTTGGAAAGAGGATAAAGGTATATAAAGCCAAATAAAGGGTAAAGAGTAAGCAATTTAAAAAGATTTTTTTTACTTGACAGAAAGGGGAATATATGTATTATTTGGCATGATAAATATTAAGAGATCGTGGACATTATGGAGAAAAAAGAAAGAAAAAAACAAACATGTAAATGTTTCTAAAGAAATAGGAAAAGCAAATAGTTTTCTTATAAGGACTGAGAATACAGAGGATTTAGCGTACGCTTTTATGTTTGCTTCTAAATTAGCTAAAGAAAAGAAAAAGGTAAAGATTCTTATAAAAGAGGAAAGGCTTGTTCCTTTAAGGGATAAATTTGATTTATTTTTATATAAGACCAATATTATAGGTGATAAAGAATGGAAAGCTCTTTCACAGGCTTTGAAAGGAGATTTCAAAGTATACATTGATTTCTCAAACACCCCTTCTTTGGATATAGCTGCTGTCCTTGATGCTGGGATACGTATTGCTTGTGGAAGTAGAGAGCTTGCTCCTTTCTTTAATGTAATTATCTCGGCAGAAAAGAAGTATATTTTTTATAATATGTTAATTGATATGTTTGAATTGGATGATTCTCTGCCTGATATTGATAAAAATGCTAAAACCTGGATTCAAGACAAAGATGATAAACAAGATGAGGAAACATTAATCAAAAGGGTCATGAATTCAAAGGGGTATAAAGGGTCAGTTTCTTACTTAGCTGTATTTGCTATTGCTTTTGAAAAATATGTAATTTTAAAAGAAGGGGAGCGGTGGATAAATTTAAAAGGAGAGGAAGTAGGCTTAGAAAAGATAGGCGTATAAGTTTATGAGACCTGTTCTGTCAAGAAGGTTTATTGCTCTGTATTTTATTATAGGTCTTATAGTCCTGGCTCTTTTATGGAATTATTATTCACAAAAATTTCTTAGACAAATGGAAAGCGAAACGGAATTAAGATCAAGACTTTATGCTGCGTATGTGAAAAGTCTTAGCGCTGAGAATACTGAGAAAGAGCTTTTAAATATAATTTTTGATGAGGTAATAAAGAAGATTAATTTCCCTGTGATTATTACGGATAGTCTCGGTAATATAATGGCTTCAAGAAATCTAAAGGATACGACAACAGCTTTTAAAAGGGAATTTCTAAAAAAACTTGATAAAAAGAAAGAACCGATTGATATAAAAACAGTATTACCAGAAGGAGATACGCTTTTCCTTGGTAAACTACACTATGGATTGCCAGGTAGTTTTGGTATTCTTAAATATTTTCCAATAATTCAATTGGCATTTATTATTTCTTTTGTGCTTCTGGGGTTATTTGCTATTTTTGAATTTATAAAAAGAGAAAATGACCATCTCTGGGTTTCACTAACGAAAGAGGCTGCTCATCAGCTTGGGACTCCTGTATCATCACTTCTGGCATGGATGGAGTTTTTGAAAGATAAACTTGATAAGGATACTATTGAACAGATAAGGTTTGATGTTGATAGGGTGCAGGATATTGTCAATCGCTTTTCACGTATTGGTACAATGCCTGAACTACATGAGATTGACATAAAGAAAGTAGTTCATGAAACCCTGCGTTTTATTAAAAGAAGGGCGAGTTCTTTAATAGAGTTTAAAGAGGATGTTAAACCGGTTGAACGTATATTAGGAGATGAGGTTTTACTCTCCTGGGTTCTTGAGAATCTATTTAAGAATAGTCTTGATGCCATTGGACCTGCGAAGGGTATGATTGAGGTAAAAACAGAGGTTTTAAGGGACGCAAAGACATATAATATTTATATAATTGATTCAGGCGAAGGCATAAAGGATAAGGGTAAAATTTTTAATCCTGGTTATACGACGAAATCACATGGTTGGGGAATAGGCCTTGTTCTTGCTAAGAGGATAATTGAATCTCACAAAGGTAAACTTCGGGTTATAGATTCAAAGAAGGGATTAACCACTATTTTAATCCAGCTTCCTATCAGATAGGTATGAAGAATTTTATAACTGAGAATGCTCCGGTTATTTTTTTTGCAGGAGAAAGGCATAGTTTTTTAAGGTTTGTTAAAAGGGGAGAGAAATTTTCTTCTCATTTTGGAGAGGTTTGCTATGATGATGTTATAGGTCTTAAGTATGGGGCAAGTGTTAAGACACACAACGGGCGTGTTTTTTATCTTTTAAAGCCTTCTCTTGCGGAACTTGAAAAAGGTGTAAAAAGAGCGACAACTATTATGTATCCAAAGGATATCGGGTATATGGTATTAATGGGAAGTATTAAACCCGGTAGCTATGTAGCAGAGGTCGGTGCTGGGTCAGGTGCTTTGACGAGTGTTCTTGCTTCTTTAGTAGGAGAGACTGGTAAGGTTTTTAGTTTTGATAGAAGAAAAGAATTTTTAAATCTATGCAAAAAGAATATGGAGAAACTTGGGCTTGAGAAAAGGGTGGTCTTTTTTGAAAGAGATGTGAGTATTGAAGGATTTGGCGACATTGAAGTTGATACATTGATTGTTGATGTCCCAGCGCCATGGGATATTGTTAAGCCTGGTATTGATATTATACATGGTGGGGGTGTCTGGATTTCTTTAAGCCCTCAGATTGAACAGATTGTAAAAACACATAGGGCATTAAGTATGTCAGGGTTTGTGCGGATAGAGGTCGTTGAAATGTTTTTAAGGAAAATGAAAATCAGGACAGTAGGAACAAGACCTGAGGAGAGAATGGTATCACATACAGGATATATTTTGACTGCGAACAGAATTGCCATAGATAATGTTAGATAACAATAAACTCAAAAAAGTGATAGTGAAGAAGGGGAATGGGTATTTGATACCCAAGGAGCATTTTAAAGGGATGAACGTTGACGGGTTTATATTTGCTGATGAGAGGATAATTGATGATATTTTAAAGGATAATGCCGCAAGGCAGGTTGTTAATGTTGCTAATCTTCCTTCTATTGTGTTTAGAAGTATGGCAATGCCAGATATTCACTGGGGATATGGATTCCCCATAGGAGGTGTTGCCGGTTTCTTATACGATGGAGGTATTATATCTCCAGGAGGCGTTGGATACGATATAAACTGTGGGGTTAGACTTTTAAAGACTTCTCTAATGTATAAAGATGTTAAGTTTTATCTTGGTGATTTAATAAATAAAATCTATAAGAATGTTCGCAGTGGTGTTGGTTCAGAAG
>JALVRC010000047.1 GCA_027025255.1 Caldifarciminota bacterium | reverse complement strand
AAAGAAAAAGAGATAATGTAGATCTGATTATAATATAGAGTTTAAATTTGAAATTTAAAAATTTTTTGTTTTTTATTTTAATAGGTTGTAGTGCTTTTGTTCTTTTCTTTTTTATCTCTTTCCCTATTATTAAGATATTAAGTAACGGAGGGTTTGATTTTATAATAACGGGCTTAAGGGATAAAGAACTCTTGAGGTCTATCTATCTGACTATATATGCTTCTGCTTTTGCCACTTTTTTCGGAATTCTTTTAGGAATTCCCACCGGATACATTTTGGCAAAATTCGAATTCCCGTTAAAATCAGTTGTCGAAGCTATCATAGATATCCCTGTTGTTATTCCCCATACTGCTGCGGTAATCGCTCTTCTTACTATATTAGGAAAGCATTTTTTTATCGGGAAAATGTTTAATATGATCGGGATAAGATTTATAAATGAATCAGCAGGAATAATAATTGCAATGACTTATGTAAGTATCCCTTTTTTGATTAATCATGTAAAAGAGGGTTTTAAACATCTTGACCCTGAACTTGAAAATGTTTCCAGGTCTCTTGGAGCAAACAGCTTTACTACTTTTGTCAGAATATTAATCCCCTCCGTAAAAAGCAATATTTTTGCAGGTTCGACAATGATGTGGGCACGCGGAATCTCGGAATTCGGGGCTATAATAATTATTGCATATAACCCTAAAATTATCTCAACTTTAATTTATGAAAGGTTTGAAACCTCCGGATTAAAGTCTTCTTCTCCCGCGGTTGCTTTCTTGTTGTTGATAATAATTTTAATTTTTCTTTTTCTAAGGATAATAACAAATAGGAGAAAAGATTAGAATGTTGGAACTAAAGGAGATAGAGAAAAGATACGGGAAATTTTATTTACATAATATCTCTTTTAAAATAAGCAAAACAAAAATATTGTCTATTATCGGACCTTCCGGTTCGGGGAAATCAACAATAATAAAAATTATAATGGGGATTATAAAGCCTGATAAAGGAACCCTTTTATTTGATAATAGAGATATATCAAGCTTCCCGCCCGAAGTGAGAAATTTCGGATATATTCCTCAAAGCATAGGGTTATTTCCTCACCTGAATGTCAAAAGAAATATTGAATTTCCGCTTAAAATCAGAAAAATTAAAAAGAACATCAGAGATACTGCGGTATTAGAAATAATGAAAGATTTTGATCTTATGGATCTGTCCGAAAGATATCCTGCAAATCTATCCGGAGGGGAAAAACAAAAAGTCGCACTTGCCAGAGCTATTATTTTTAATCCTGATATTATTTTAATGGATGAACCTATGAATTCAATAGATTTTCAAAAGAGAGAAAAATACTTAAACTTTATAAAAAAAACAAACAAAAAGTATGGTACTCCTATTATCTATGTAACACATAATTTAGAAGAAGCTGTTGCGATTTCCGATGAAATGGTTGCCATTAAAAGAGGCGAAATTATTAAACACGGAACTCTTAATGATTTTATGAGAGAACCTGATGATGTTTGGATAGCTTCTTTCTTCAGACATAAAAATATCATTTCAGGGTACCTGAAAAACAGGGAATTAAAGGTTAATAATTCTGATTTGATTATTAAAACTTCACTTGAGGGAGAGGGTGAAAAAGATATTATGATTCGGGGAGACGAGATTATCATATCTAAGAAAAGAATATCTTCTTCGGCTCTTAATTGTTTTAAAGGAAGGATAAAAGATGTTATTCCTAATTTATATAATACCGAACTTATAATAGATGTCGGAGGAATTGAATTCAGAGTATTAATTACCGAAAAAAGCTATAAGAGTCTTGATTTGTCCGTAGCTTCTTCTGTTTATCTTTCTTTTAAAGCAAATTCGGTAAAAAACTTAAGGGGCGATTTTATACAATAAAATATTATGGTATAATTATTAAAGAGAGGTTAAGATG
>JALVRC010000046.1 GCA_027025255.1 Caldifarciminota bacterium | reverse complement strand
CTATAATATGTATATAATAATGTGGGTCCGTAGCTCAGTCTGGCAGAGCGGCTGACTCATAATCAGTTGGTCCCAGGTTCAAATCCTGGCGGGCCCATTTAATTATGAGAATATCGTGGGAGGTTTTCCTTGCTAAGGAAAACATTAAAAAAACGGCTTTTGTAACTTTTTTCCTAACAATTGTTTTGATAGTAGTGCTTTTTTTACTGGGTATATACTGGATGCTTTTTAGTTTCCTTATTTTCTTTTTCACATTAAATACATACTTTTTGCCTATTGAGTATACAATTGATAAAGAGAAGGTTTATATAAAGAAGTGGTTTTTAAAAGCCTCAACTGATACAAAGAGATTTAAGCGTTATATTCTTTTGAAAAACGGATTCCTTTTGACGCCATTTAAGAAAGATACTTTTCTAAATAATTTTAGAGGAATACATCTCATTGTTCCTCAAGAAAAGCGAAAAGAAGTAGAGGTTTTTTTAAAAGATGTGCTTAAGTTATCGCCTTAAGAGAAGTGCAAAGAGCTTTTTTAATAGCAGTATATCTTCTTTTTGAGGGAGAATAAGCTTAGAGAGTTTTACCTTAGAAAGATAGGAGTAGGTTATAATCCTTCCTATGAATAACAGTGTATATGATACTGTGGATGCAAAAGCAGTTCCATTTATTCCCCATACAGGGATAAGTATAATGTTTAAGACAATCATTATAAGAACACTAATGAGTGTTATATAGAGATTTATAAGAGGCCTACCTCTTGCAACAATGTCATTTGAAAGTGTTACAGAAGCACCGCTTATACTTATTCCTATTAGAAGTATTTGTAATGGGGCTATACTATTAAAAAATTTATCTGAATAGAGAAGAATTACAATGAATTTACTCAAAAGAAAAAGTGTTGCCCCTGCTATAATTGATATGTAGAGAACAAATCTTGTTATTGTAGGTGTGAGCTCTCTTCTTTTGTCTTCACTTTGCACTGTAGCTATTGTTGGGAAAATTACTGTTCCTGCGGACTGAGCTATAAGCCACAATCTTTCTGATATATTTACTGCAATTGAATAGAAGCCTACTGCTTTCGGTCCCATAAAGAAATTTAAGAGAAACATATCCAGCCTGTAGTTTAAAAACAAAACAGCATTGTTTAGTGAATTTTTAAATCCAAAGCTCAGTGACTTTTTTATATATTTTTTACTAATATGGAGCTTCTTTTCTTTTATAACAGTATGTTTTACAAATAAGAAGCCTGCAAGAGAGGCGAGAGCGAGAGAAAGCACGTTTGACAGAATAGCAGAAGAAACGTCTTTTAAAAAGAGCATCCATGGTATAAGCAGTATAAGAAAAAGCGCAAATCTAAATATTTGCATTGTATTGTAGGAGATAAATTTCTTTATAGAAAGCAATATTGCATAGCTATTTCTAAAAATTAGGGAAAAAGGAATGGACAATAGACCTATAAACAGTAAATAAAACGGAATGTCCTTAAAAAAACTTCTTGCAAAAAAAACAATAAAAATACCTAAAAGAATACTAAAAAGGGCTATGGGTATAACAAGAAACAGATTGGAGCCATAGATAGTATTAATGTTAAAATCTTTTTTCCCTGTAAAATATACAGCAGCACTGTCTATCCCCAGATTGGTAAAAATAAGAATTATAGCAGGAAACATCATTGTAAGGGAGTATATACCTTTACCTTTTGGACCGAATACTCTTGCAATAACTATGTATATTACCATCTGAAAGACAATCAGTACAATACGGGTAAGAAATGTGATAGATGTATCTTTAAAGAATTTTTTAAACACTAAAAGAAAAGACCTCTTGAGAGAAATTTCTTGATAGGTTTTATATTGCTTGCTATACTTGAATAGCCTCTTTCTATGAGTATTTTTGCCCTGTCAAATTCAAAGAAAGCTACATCCTGTGTATCAATATTTACAACCCTTACTTTTTTGTCCTTATTATTAAAAGATGGATTAAATACATACCCAAGGCTGTTTATCAAAACTTCATGTAACTTTAGATTTTTTTTATCTGCCTTTATAATATCTGAATTATATGTAAATTCAGGATAGTCCTGTCTTAAAACATCAATGGCAAGTATTTTTGACTTTGGGTAGAGCTTTTTTACAGTGTTTACTGGAAGGTATTCTACAAGACCTCCATCAACAAGAGGATGATTTTTATAGTAAAAGGGAATAAATAATCCTGGTATTGACATGCTTGCAATGATGCCGTCTATAATAGGACCTTCTTTAAAAACAACAATGCTTCCTTTTGTAAGATCAACTGCAATTGTATGAAAACGTAATAATGTCTGTTCAAAGGTTTTAACCTTCAGGTTTTTCTCTAAGTATTCTTTAAGTCTTTTTGCTGAGAAAATGCCATGTAAAGGGAAAACAGGAGACAGAAGATAAAGTATTTTACGTGTATTCAAATCCAGCGCAAGTTTTTCCATTTCACCTGCACTGTATCCAGATACGTAAAAGCTGCCTACAACAGCACCGATACTTACGCCTACAAGACAGTCGAATTCTATCCCTGCTTCTTCTAAAGCTTTTATAGCCCCGATATGAGCAAAACCTTTAGCTCCACCTCCTCCAAGAACGAGCACTCTTTTAATATCTGATTTCAAAGCGTTTAAATTCCTCACATACAGTATTTTCTAAGCTAAGCTTATCGACCTGGATAGGATAAGGTAGATTTTTGATGATTTTAATAAATTTATCTATTGTTTTCTTATCTTTTTTTATTACAATTTCAACGGTTCCATCATATAGATTTTTAACGTATCCTTTAATCTTGAAGGCTTCAGCGTGTTTAAGTACTGTATATCTAAAGCCAACCCCCTGTACTCTACCTGAGACAATTACTTTTATACACTCATTCAAAGTAGCCAATAAATGGTAGTTGTCTGTACTGTTCATTAAAATCAAGCCCATACCCAACTACAAATCTATCTTTAATTTTAAATCCAACATAATCAACAGGTATGTTTATTTTCCTTTTAGAAGGTTTGTCAAGCAAGGTTATGACTTTTATACTGTTTGGAGATTTAGCATGGAGGAGATTTATTAGAAATTCAAGTGTTATCCCTGTATCAACAATGTCCTCAACAATTAAGATATCTTTGCCTTTTACCTCCATTGATATATCATGAAGGATTTTTACATTTTCCGTACTTTGTTCCCCTGCGTAGCTCTTTAACATGATAAAATCAACTGTTGGATTCAGGTTAAGTTTCCTCATAAGATCGGAAAGGAATATAAAACTTCCTTTAAGAACACCAATTATATGCAAATCCTTGTTTTTGTAGTCTTTGTTAATATTATATGCCAATTCTTTGACTCGAGAGACAATATCTTCTTTACTAATTAAGGTCTTAAGTTTTTTCATAATAAAAGTATCGGGGAGACTGGATTTGAACCAGCGACCCCCTGGTCCCGAACCAGGTGCGCTTGCCACTGCGCTACTCCCCGTTTTTTCAGTCAATCAAACTATAACTATTTATGTAAATAAAAAACATGTCAAATAGGCTTGGAAATTGTTATTTTATTAAGAATTCTATTCTTCGGTTCTTTCTTCTTCCAGATAGACTTCTGTTGTCTGCAATAGGATATTTCTCTCCATAACCTTTTGCTGTAAGTCTTTCAGGGCTTATTCCTTTCATTATAAGATAATTCATAACGCTTTGAGCTCTCTTTTGGGAGAGTTTCAGGTTTTTGAGCTTGTTGCCTACACTATCAGTGTGTCCCTGTACCTCTATTTTTATCTCTTCATGCTTTTTTAGATATACAGATAGTTTATCAAGATTCTCTTTTGCTTTTTTTGTAAGAGTTGCTTTCCCCTGGATAAAAACAATATCTCCAGCATATATATATTGTTGGTTATCATTCTTGACTACTATTTTAATAAGACTGTCCTGAGATACAGTGCGTTTGTTTGTTGACATATTTTCTTCTTCTGGTTTTAAAAAGAAGTTATGTTCCAGGTTTTTGCTATCATTAATAATTATATTAAAAGTGTCAGGGAAGTATCCTTCTTTTTCCGCTATAAGTATGTACGTTCCAGGGTTTATTATTGATTTAAAAATACCGAATTTATCCGTTTCAACCTCTTTTATTTCTTTGTTGTTCACGAGTATTTTAACGGTAGCATTCTCTAATGTAGAATGGTCGTTGTTAAATACTTTGCCTGCTATAAATGATTGTTCTTTAAAAGGGATAAGTACAAATTCTACATGTTTTATATCACCTTTTTTTAGGACGACTCCCTTTTCCTGCCATTTAAATCCAGTTTTTTCAGCTCTTAATCTATAAATTCCTGGTTTTATTAGAATGGTATCAATTTTGTCTATGCTGTATGTTTTATTAAGTTCAGGCACATAAAGATTTGCTTTTATTCCTTTTCCATCTGTACCATTTAAGACACGCAAAATAATTTTTGTGTATTTTTTTAGCGTATCGTTGTATACGTAGCCAAAGCCAATATGTGAGGAAAGTAATATCATTTTTTCATTAAAGTAGTACTCAAAATACAAGCCAGTAAGAATTCGTTTCTTTGATAGGCTATTTATATTGAAATATATACCAGAATAGGCTGAGGGCTTAAAATCTATGAGATTAACCCCTGAGAGTAATCCAGAGTTAATATAAGATGAATATCCAATGGATATATTAAAGGATATCGTGTCTGTTTTAGAAGATTTATATTCGCCTTCAAATTTTAAAGAAAATTTATTAATAAGTATGCTGTTCATTAAAGAGAGAGAATATGTATTATAGTGAAGCATTAGACTGTCATAGGAGGCAAAAAAATAATTTATTGGATAAGAATAGGTTCCTTGAATCTTTATTCCGTAATAAGGCTTGTTAAGTATGGAGGTATTCAATCCAGCACGTACTTTAAAAGAATTTATACAGGGGATATATGTTGTATCTTTTATTTTGTAAGTTCCTTTTAAAGCTAAAGCAGAGTAAAAAACAGGAGGAAAAGAAATAGAAAATTCAGGTTCATAGTATATACTGTGGTAGTCAACTTTTGTATAACAAACATTAAAAGGTATAATTTTTATAAGGTAAGGAGTATATTTATTCTCAAAAGAGAATGAAAAGAGGGCGAGAAAGACTATCTCGCCCATGTGTCAAATAGCCCCAACGGGAGTCGAACCCGTATCTTCACCTTGAAAGAGTGATGTCCTAACCATTAGACGATGGGGCCAGAGGTTAAAACTCATTAAGTTTCCTGTAATCTTTCCATTCAGGCTCTTTAAATAAGCTGTCTGAAAGGGCATTTATCGCATCTACAATCCTGTTATGGTAGGCTGTTTCAAGTTTTGATAAATCAGGTTCTCTTCTTAAGCATTCTATGAAGCCGTATTGAGTTCTCTTAAACATTTCAACCGGTCCATATCTATCACCTGGGTTCATAGTCATAACAACGGCTGAAAAGACAGGTCCATAATAATCGGCTCCCATAGAGAAGGAGGGAAGTGTGAGAGTATCAATCTTTACTCCGAGTTCAGGAGCCAACTCATCAATTGTTCTATGGAATTTGACAATACTATCCTTTAATTGCAAAGCAAAAGATTTTATACTATCAAGATTTCTTAAATAGAGTATCCTTTCTATAATACTTGCTCTAAGACTATCCAGAGGCTTCATGTCCTTTTTCTTTATTTCTGAGACATAGAAAATGAAAAATCCCTTGTCTGAAAGAGGGAAAGGCTCACTTATAGCTCCTTTCGGAGCTTTCTCTCCAAATGTTTTTACTGCCCAGAGTTTATCTTTTAAAGCCACAAAATATGTAATTGATTTTTTACTTGCTTCTATAGGTCTTCTTACCTGGATATTCCATTTTTTTATAAGTGAAGAGTCTATAATCCCTTTGCGTTTTTTTAGTACTGTTTTGAAAGAATCTATTCTTGACAGCAGGGCTTCTTTTGTATCCTCACCAGGTCTGATCCTTACAGTAATAACATTTACAGTAAAGGTATCCTTTCTTTTCTCAATCATTCTAACAACATTGTACGTTCCCCAATAGAAATACGGTTTTGAGTAGTCTCCAGGTTTTAATGAGTTAAAAATTACCTTTTCTGTATCAGCAAGCTTTTCAGGTGTAACTTTTATAGTGTCGTAAGGACTGTCTGAATAATCTCCTGCTACTACATTGAAGCTGTCTCCTTCTTTTAATGCCTCATAGGCTAAATCTATTCTTGCTTTAGCGTTCTCTGAATCAGCTTTTGATGGGATTAAATAGAAATATATTGGTATCATTCGTCTTCTTTCTTCCCTTGTGTATTTGTCTTTGTATTTTTTATAAATTTTTTCTATTTCCTCTTTGCTTACAGAGCTGTCAATCGGATAGGGAGAGTAATTTATAGGCATAAAACGTACAGTAACCTTTGCTCCTTCCATTCGAGAAATATCTTTTTTCTCATTGGAGGTTAATCTATAGGTATTGATAAGGTCGTACTGTACCTTTTGTTTTAAAAGGCTTGCCTTTATCATTTTTGCATATTGAGTAATCCACTGTTGAGCATTAGGCATTGTAAGAAGCTGGTGGTATCTTTGATAATTAAATTTACCGTCAGGGGTGATAAAAGAAGTATCTTGCATTAGTTCTTGAGGAGGAGTTACCTTTATTATCTCCCAGACTTCATCATCAGTAACTACAGGCCTTTCGCTTTTGAGAAGTCTTTCCCATATAACATCTTTTTGCAGATTTTCCCATGCTTGTTCTTTTATTTCTCTGTAGTCTCTGCTGCTGGGATGTCTATTGTTTTTAGCCTCCCAATCTCTAAGTGTTTTTTTATAGTTTTCCTGATACCACATTCGTGTAACCTTTATGCCATCTCCTTTAAGTATTACGTCACGGGGTGTTGATTGAGCTCTGTTGCGTGTACCAGCAAGATTTGCTCCCCATTGAAGTACAATAAGTAGAAGAAAGGAAACAACTACTATTACCATAATACTTGCACCTAATTTTCTAAAATCCTTTATCATTATAATTCTCCTTTTTATTCATAAAAATAATCATATAGAGAAAAATATACACATTTTTATGGGAGTGTCAAGCAATAAAAAACTATTTATTTTTATAGTGCTTTCTTTCTTTGTTTTCGAATTGGAAAAACCATTTTCTTTTAAGTTTAACACCTGCATGATAGTGTTTGCCTTCGAGAGATGGCCATACTTCTTTGCTAAATCTGCCCAATGTGTTAACGTAAATAAGGGTTATAAAGAAAAGAAGAGCGTCTACTGTGAGATAGAGAGGAATAAACGGAATGAATTTCCTCCCTGTTTTTATCTTTATAAATGCAACAAACATAGCAATATGAAGAAATAATAGGGGAGCTGAGGCAAATATGATATCCAGAGTGACAGCAATAGTAAACCCGGAGATATGAAGGGGGTCAAGGAGAGCTCTTAAAAGTGCATACATTGAAATTACTGCCCAGGAATGTAATGAGAAGGGTATGAGATTTATAAATTTCTTTATTTTGTGTTTCCCTTTAAAGAGCTGAAAAATGTTAGCTTTGTACCAGCGAGTTCTTTGTCTCCAATAGGCATTTATATTACTTACTTCTTCTTCTACACCAGAAGCACTGACTCCTACAATCTTAAATTCTTTTTCAATTATTTTAACAGCTATATCAACATCCTCTATTACTCCGGTACCATGTCCTCCTACCTCTTTCCATACGGAATAGCGGAGACCATAGTTAGCTCCATATATAGGTATCATTTCATTGTTAATCATTCTGGTTACAACATAATTCCATTCGTCCTCAACTGCTCTTAAGCGTGTCATAATCGATTCATAGTAGTTCCCACAGTGGACAGTACCTGTTACTGCTCCTACCTGTTTATTCTTAAAAGGCTGCACCATGTCAAGTATCCAGTTTTTTTCGCAAACAACATCAGGATCATTCATAAGTATTATTTCTCCTGTTGCAAGCTCTTTTATCGCAAGGTCTAATAGAGGTGCCTTTCTGTCAAATCCAGGATGCTTTATATATATGACTGTCCCTTTTCCATAGCTTTTTCTAAGATTTTTATTCTCTCCAACCCTTATGTATTTTATAGCGCCTTTTTTAGCAAAGCCTTCACATATTTTTTTTGTTTCGTCTGAAGAAGCATTGTCGTAAACAATTATTTCATATTTATTTTCAGGATAGTTTTGAGAAAGAAAATTTTCTATTTTTCTTTTTATTGTATTACCCGCATCCTTTGCATAAACAAGAAGACTTACCTCAGGGAAGAAGGTATGTTTTAATCTTTTAATCCTGACTTTAAATCCAATAACAAGAATATAAATTGAAATTATAATAAGTAATAATAAAAGCATTTTTGACAAAATTATAAAGAAAATATCCATAATTCAAATTATATATTGTTTTTATGTTGTGTCAAGTCTTGACTTTTTTATAAAAGTGTTTATAATTGTTAGATGATTACAGGGATTGGATATGATTCTCACAAGTTCTCATCGGGTAGCAGGCTACGATTAGGAGGCATAGAAATTCCTTATAAAGAAGGACTTGCTTCGCATTCTGACGGAGATGTTGTTCTTCATGCAATAGCGGATGCTGTTCTAAGTGCAAGTTTTATGGGTGGTATAGGAGAGATGTTTTCTCCTTCTATGTTAGAATATAAGGATGTTAAAAGTTCTTTCTTTATAAGGGAGATATTAAAACGTTTAAAAGAGAGGCAGGCAAATTTGAGCTTTGTTCAGGTTATTATAATTGCAGAAAGGCCTAAATTAAAGGACTTTATTGTTCCTATGATGCGTTCTCTTTCAACTATTTTAGAGATAAGTGAAAGATTTGTTAATATTCAAGTTAAGTCTAACGAGGGTATGGGATTTATAGGGAGAGGAGAGGGCATTGTTTGTATAGCTCAAGCAGGAGTTGAATATGTTACCCCTTAAGGATAATATTCCTTCTTATAAAAAGCCTTTATTTTTGTATACTATTATAGTTATAAATGTAATTGTTTTCCTTTTTGAATTGTCCTTTTCTAAAAATGCCCTAACTCAATTCTTTTACGCTTTTGGTCTTCTACCAGAAAGACTCATTTTTTCGTTTTCTTTTTATGCGGTGCTTACAATTTTTACATCAATGTTTATACATGCAGATTTACTTCATATAATTGGAAATATGTGGTTTTTATGGATATTCGGGGATAATGTAGAAGATATAGCCGGGCATTCTAAGTTTTTATTTATTTATTTTATGTCTGGTATAGGAGGGGCGCTTATTCAGGCTTTTTTAAATCCAGCTTCTAATATACCTATGATAGGTGCGTCTGGTGCTATTTCTGGGATTCTGGGTGCATATATAATACTTTTCCCTCGTGCAAAGATATTAACCTTACTCCCTCTGGTTATTATTTGGGAAATAGTTTATATACCTGCGTACATATTTCTTGGATTATGGATACTCTTGCAATTCTTTAGTGGATTGGGTTCATTGGGAGCTCAGGGAGGAGTGGCATGGTTCGCTCATATCGGGGGTTTTTTGACAGGTGTTTTGTTGGCATTACCTTTAAGAAACAAAGTAAAACAAAGGAGAGAAAGGCAATATGACGTATATAGATGAAATAAATGTTAGCAGTGCAATCATTGAAACATATATGAATGAAATGAAGGATGCTCTTGTAAACGAGGCTGTTATAGTAGGAGGAGGTCCTTCCGGTCTTGCAGCAGCATATTATCTTTTAAAGGAAGGGGTGAGTGTTACTCTTATTGAAAAGGCACTGAGGCCAGGTGGAGGACTTGCTGGTGGTGGAATGATGTTTAATGTTGTAGTTGTTCAAGAAAGTGCGATAGAAATTCTTAAAGAGCTTGAAGTCCCTTTTAAAAAATTTAAAGAGGGTTATTTTACTACATCTTCTATGGCTCTTCTGGGGGCATTACTTTTTAAAAACATGAAAATGGGGCTTAAGTATTTTAATCTTATTACTGTTGAAGATGTAATGATTAAACAGGATAGAGTCGTAGGTGCAGTAATAAATTGGAGTAGCGTGTTTATGGCTGAATTGCATGTTGATCCGCTCGTTATTTCATCAAAATATCTTGTTGATGCTACAGGGCACGATGCTGAAATTGTTCATATGGTTCAAAAGAAGACGAAACATAGTCTTATAAAAGGAGAAGGGCCTATGAATGCTGATGAAGCAGAAAAACTTGTTGTATCTGGTACTGGAGAAGTTTTCCCAGGATTGTATGCAGCAGGGATGTCTGTTAATGCTGTTCATGGTTATCCTCGGATGGGACCGATATTTGGTGGTATGTTACTGTCAGGTAAAAGGTTAGCTTCATTGATTATTAAAGATAAATAACTTTTAAAGAAAAGTTTAATACTTGACATACTTTAAAATGTATATATAGTTTAATTATGGCTGAAGAAATCCTTCTTGTTGATGACGAATCATATATAAGAAAAATGTATACATCTTATCTTACAAATAAGGGATATAAGATTATTTCTGCCCAGAGCGGTGAAGAGGCAATACAATATTTCATGTTAAAAAGATTTCAAATAAAGCTATTGATAGTTGATTATAGGCTTCCAGATATGTATGGGACTGAATTTATAAGGAAAGTACGGAGTTTCAAGAAGGATATCCCTATAATATTGATAAGTGGTTTTTTGGATGAAAATATAAAGAAAGAAGCATCCAATCTCGGAATTGGTTATATACTTGAGAAGCCTTTTACAATTTCTGAACTTAGTTTACTTGTAAAGAACATAATGGAAGATGAACAGTATATAAGTGGAGAGATTGGTAATGATGATTTTGCTTCCTATATGGAGATGTGTTCTCAGAATAAGATAAGCGGTGTTTTCTTTGTGAATTTGCCAGGTATTAACGTTCGGTTTTTCTTACAGGAGGGAGTTCTTGAATATGCAGAATCTTCCATCCAGGAAGGACAAAACGCTTTTTTTCAGATTTTTATGCATGAAGGTCAACTTTTTTTCAGGAAAATGGATTATGAAGATCCTCCTGTAAAAATGATAGATTTACCTGTTGATTTTGCAATGCTTGAAGCAATGAGATTAAAGGATACCATTTTCAGGGACTTTTTGTGTGAAGAGGGCTGTGAAAACCTTAACTACAACGGCATTATCTATAAAAAGCCTATAAAAAAGGTTGAAATGCCTGTTTTGCATCCTATTGAATTAAAGATTCTATTGGCTATAGATAAAGAAATAAACATAGAAGATATTGCTGATAAAATAGGATTAAAACAGGAGACGGTTTTTAGAGGGATAAAAACTCTTCTTGAAAAAGAAATTCTAAGTTTAAAAGATAAGAAAGCTTTTACTATTCTTATTATTGATGATAGTTTAGTTACAAGAAGAATAGTAAAAAAAATGATCCAGAAACATTTTAAGGATGTTATGATTATTGAGGCTTCTGAAGGGGTTTTGGGTATTGATAAAGCGAAAGAGTTTTCCCCTGACATAATATTTCTTGACATTGTTATGCCAGGGATTGATGGTTATGAAATATGCAGAGAAATAAGAAAGATAGCAGGATTAAAAGATACTCAGGTATATTTTTTAACCTCTAAAAAGGGCTTTTTTGATAGGATGAAAGCTCAATTAGTTGGAGCTAATGGTTACATATCAAAGCCTTTTAAACCAGAAGAAATTTATAGAATAATAAAAAACAAAGGAGGAAAGGGGTGAGTAAAACAATATTAATTATAGAAGATTCAAAAACCGAAATGGAGGAGATTAAGAGTTTTTTAAAAATATTTGATGTAATTTTACTGGAGGCCTTTAACGGAAAAGAAGGTAAGAATACGGCAATTGAGAAACATCCTGATCTTATTTTGCTTGATGTAATACTTCCTGATATAGATGGATTCAATATTGCAAGAGAGCTTAAAAAGGATGATGAAACAAAGAATATCCCCATAATTTTTGTTACAAGTAAGGGTGAGGATGTTGATAAATTCTGGGGTAAAAAAATAGGTGGAGCAGCTTATATTACAAAACCAGTTAATAAAGAGCTTCTTTTGGCAGAAGTGAAGAAAATTATTGGATAGCTATGCAGCATATTCTATTAAAAATTGGTGAAGAGAATTATCTTGTGCGTGTGGATAAAGTAGAGAAAATCCTGGAGGAAGCGGAGATTACTCCTGTACCTCAAGCTCCTTCTTTTGTCGATGGAGTAATTAATTACGAAGGGACAATTGTTGTTGTTGGTAATCCTTTACAGCTTAAGTATAAAAAGGGAAACTGGTATATACTTATAGAGCACAAAAAAGATAGATGGGTTTTGAGGGCTGATGAAGTAGGAAGTCTTATTAATTTTGAAGAAAAGGATATGGGTTCTCTTCCTAATTTTTTTCCTGATGAAGACGCGCCATTTTTTAAGGGTATACTTAATAAAGAAGATCAGGTATATCTTGTTTTAGATATTGATTATCTATTTGAATATCTAAAGAAAGGAGAATAGATGCCTTTTTTTAAAAGTAATAAGGAACTACGGGATTTATTAACTAAGTTATATACAGATAGATTTACTGGTTCCTTGTTTATAAAGCAGGGGGAGCATTTGTATAAGATATATTTTGATAACGGTGATATTGTATGTTCTGAAATTAGAGACAAATGTGGAAGGGGTGTTATAGAGGAGGTCTTAAGGTTTGAAACAGGACAATATACGTTAGATAAGGGTATAAAATCTTCTCGTATAAATTCTGATATCCCGAGTACAAAAGTGCTTTTGAATTTGAGTGAAGCAGATATGGACTATGTAAATATAGAAAGGATTGAAAATGCGCTTAAGAATGCAGTTGGGTTTGCAGCTGCCGCAATTATTGATAATGTATTAAAAGAGATGTCTTTAACAAGAGATAATGTTCCTGCAAGTGCAATTCAAAAATTAAAGGAATTGATTTTAAAGGAGATAGCAGATCCTCAATTAAAAGAAGAATTTTTAAAAAGTCTTTAAGGAGGTATTATGGCTGAGAAAATTAAAAGTATAAAAACAAAATTTCTGTGGGCCTTTGCTATAGTTCCAGTTCTTCCCGCAGGTGTTTTTCTTTTCTATTTAATATCAACTGCTTTTCCCTGGGTAGATAGCGTAACTAATATGGAAGAGGAGCTTTTGAAAACCCATGTAATAAGGAATGTGGAAATGACAAATAGAGTAGTAAGTTTTCATATTAGGGACTATTTAGCGTATTTCCCGAAAAGTACAAAAGAATTGTTAAATGATGAATATTTTGGAAAGATTGCTGTTCAACCTGTTTTAAAAACTGGTTATACTGCAGTATGGGAGTATTTTGGAGAGGATTCTCTTTTAATGCAATGGCATCCGCAGAAGAGGTTAAGCAAGGGTTTTAACATGTATAAGCTTAAGGATAAGCTCCCTGACTTCTGGCTAATCTTTAAAAAAGCAACGCCGCATAACGACAGAGTAGAAGGTTTTTACAAATGGCAAGAGGAAACAGGTGAAAAAAGGGATAAATTTATGGTCTGTGAGTATACAGGTACCAGGAACTATATGGTTGTCTCAACTGCTTATCTGGACCAATTTACAAAACCTATTGAAGATATATCTCTACAGAACAAAAAAGGATTTAGCTCTTTGAGAATGATTGCGATAGTGATAGGGATTATTCTTATAGCTGGAGGAGCTTTAGCTGGTATATATATATCAAGGAATATTGTTACCCCTATTGAAAAACTCACAGGCATTGCTGATAGGTTTAGTAAAGGTGATATTAATGTAGATATTGATATTAAAAGCTCGGATGAGATTGGTATACTTGCAAAGGCTTTTAAATTATTAAAAGAGACAATCAAAAAGCTTATTGGGGGTTAATATGAAGCCAAAGATTACATTATTTACAAAGGTTTTTTTATTTATGTTCTTAATAACAGCAGGATTCTTAGTAATAGGCTATATTTTATTGAGATTTATTTTGTTTCCTAAAATGATGCTAAATTTGCAGTCTCAGTATTTAAAGAATGAAAAGTTATTAATGGCTGAAAGAGTTAGTACGATTGCTAAAAGCATTGCAAGGGAGATTGAAATAGCCTATATAGCTAAAGAACGTGGTAGAATATCAGAGCAGGCATTTAATGATACAATAAGGACAATTGTTAACGAACATATATGGGTTAAAGAAGGACTGGGAAAGCATGGTTTTGCTTATCTTGTTAGATTTATTGATAATGATAGTATATTGGTTGTTGTCCATCCCAATAGAGATTGGGAAACAAAAAACATTATAGAGAAAGCTAAAGGAACTCCAGGCTTAGTAAAGATACTTAAAAGTTTGTCATTTGATGATACTGTTTCAAGATATTATGATGCTGAGTCAAAGAAAGCCTTTCTTGTAAGTTATCCTGTTGGTAAGGGTGGTCTTATGGTTTTATTAACTGTATATATGGATGAGATGGGATTGGGTTTCGGGAAACTTATGCAGAAGTTTAAACAAAGAAGAGAAGAAGCAGATTCATTTTTCCTAATAATGGCTATTGCAGCTCTTATTCTTTCTTTGTTTTTTGCATGGATTTTATCTTTTGGTATAGCACGTCCTATAGTGGCATATACAAAAAGGGTTGAAAGGATGAGTAAATTGGAGATGGATAAACTTGGTCCAGCACCAGTTTACCTTAAGAATGATGAAATAGGGCTTTTGTCAAAGGCGATAAGGAGGCTTGAAGAGGCTTTAAGAATACTTATAAAAAACAAAAAATAAGGAGGTAAAATGAGGGTAGTAGGAACGGTTTTGCTTATAATGGGGGCTATTGGGGGTTTGTTTGCGGAGCCAGAAGTAAATATAAAGAGTGGTGGATGGTTTTTATTAAGAGATGTAATGAAAACTATGCAGGATGGTAATGATGTAGATTCTTTAAGACTGCCAGATATGAAATCAATGGACATTGATGTGTTAGGCTCTATGTATGTTTGCGTTCATGTAAAGTATGAGAATGGCTGGATTATGGGAACGAGAATGACATTTTTAACACCAGCAGCCTGTGTAGTTCTTAATGATTCTTTAAAAGGATATAACATTGGCTTTGATAGATTTTTTATTGCTTACAAGAATGAGAAATTCTGTTTTAAGGTTGGTAGGATACCTCTTCCTAACAGTGGTATTTTTGACCTGCACTATAATCCCTGGAATAAGAATGTAGTTGGTGATTATTTTAAGGTTTATAAGCATGTTTCAGGAGATGGTTTGTGGTTTGGGTTCAAGCCTATGAAGAATATTGAGATTAATCCGTTTATCCTTACAAAGGGAGAGTTAGGGAATAATTCAACAGAGATTGATACAGTTAAAACATATGGATATGACATGCTTGATTTTGGATTAAGGATAAGTTCAGGTACAAATACGTTTAAGATAGGTCCAGTGATACTGTTTGGAGAAGAGGATTTAGGAGCATCTACCGGTAAGATAGCGTACAGGAAGACAGTAGGTCCTGATTTTTATCTTGGATTGAGGGGTTCAAAGACCAATCTCCAGGTTGCATATACAATGTATGAAGTGAGTGACAGTAATATAGTTCCGGTATCAGATTTTGTAAAGAGTAATGGGTTGCTCGTTAAATTCAGGTTTGTGTCTCCAAAGGTTGGTCCTGGTAGTATCCATTTTGGATTTGAGTATGGTATGTATAGTCGTGTTCCATATTACAATGATGCGTTTCAGGATACTGCAAAGGTTGGTTTGAATACCTTATACGGATTTATTGCATACAAGGTGAGTGTTGGTCCTTCCTGGCTTATGACCAGGTTCAGATACTATAACAGGTCTTATTCAGACGAAGCCTATGAGGGTTATGATAAGTTTACTATACTTAGGCCTGAATTAATAGTAGGCCTTAGTATAAAATAGGTATTATTCTGCAGTACCTTTGCAAACTATGTTTGCAAAGGTACTGCAGAAATCTTAAAAGGAGGAAAGATGGCAGAAGGTAGTAATTTTTTAAAAAGATGGATAACGAATTTAAGTTTTAAAACAAAGGTGTTTCTAATTCCTTTAGTTGTGCTTGCTATTTTTGGGTTTACTATTATATTCTTTTCTTCATTCGCTATCAATAATCAGCTTTTAGATAACAGAAAGAAGATTGTAAGGTCAACTGTTAATAGCTTGAAAAAGGAGATAGAAGAGAATAAGATGACAATTGATGAGGTTGAGAAGCACATAAAGGCTGTTCAAAGACATAATCCCAAGCTTATAAGGCATATAGTTATAAAAGATAAAAATGGTAGTTTGTTGGCTCATACGTTTAAAATTCCTCCAAGCTTTAAAGAGATATCATTTAAAAACGAAGCGAATCTTAAGAAAGAGGCGATTTCTATTGATAATGGGATAATAGATATTGCAATGCCTGTAACAATTGGCGAAAGACAAGCAATAATTCATGTAGGTGCTTTTGTCCCTCCGGCAAAATTGGTTTTAGGTTATATCTTAAACGCATCCTTAATATTTTTAATAGCTCTTGTAGTCTTAGGGGGTATTTTATATCTTGTAGCCAATTATACTATTGAGCCTTTGACAAAAACAATTGAGGTAGCAGAGGAGATGGGAAGAGGAAATCTTGATGTTAAAGCTCAGGTTGAAGGAGAGGATGAGATAGGGTTCTTAGCTCGTACATTGAATGAAACAATGGAAAAAATGAAGGGTTTTGTGGAAACAGAGGCTGAGAGAGATGCAATGAATAAACGATTAATACGTTTTATGGAGATTATATCAGATGCTGCTATGGGTGATTTTACAAAAAGGCTTGAAGTTACTGCTGATAGGTTAGGTTCAATTGCTGATGCATTCAATATGATGATGGATGAGCTTGGAAGTTTGTTTAAGGAAACGAAAACTACAGCTTTTGGGATGGATGAAGGGGTTAAGAGTATTAGAGCTGCTGGATTAGAAATTACTGAGTTATCAGCTGAACAGGTGAAAAAAGTAGAAGGTATTTCAAATATGATGGAAGCCCTGGAAAAAGACATTATTTCTCTTGCTGAAGACACTGAAAATACTGCAAAAACAGCAGAGGAGACCTCTACTCTTGTTGAAAAGGGTTCAACTAACGTTGTACGTTCTATTGAGGAAATTGAAAATATACGTGATATAGTAGAAGAAACCGCTGTCAAAATTAAAGGGCTTGGAGAAACTGTTATTGAGATCGGTGAAATAGTAGGAGTAATAGAGGAAATTTCAAGACAGACTAATTTACTTGCGTTAAATGCTGCTACAGAAGCAGCGAGAGCTGGAGAAGCCGGTAGAGGCTTTACTGTGATTGCTGAAGAAATAAGGAAATTAGCAGAACGTTCTTCAAAAGCGGCAAAGGATATTGCTACCCTGATTAAAGGAATTCAGTCTGAGACAGGAGAAGCAGTGGAGACTATGGATGTTGGAACAAAAAAGGTGGAAGATAGTGCCAAATTTGCATCTGAAGCAAGACAGGTTATGGTTGAAATCCTTGAAGCTGTTAAACGTGCTACTGAAAAAATCAGAGAAACCTCTGATAAATTCCGTAAAGAAGCAGAAGTTACTAAACAGGTTGCAGATCAGACAAGAGACATTAGAACTTTATCAGAAAAAGCTATGGATATGAGTAAACAGACAACTGAATTATCCGAAAAATTAAAAGATTTAGCTGATAAGCTTGTAAAGAACGTGGAAAGATTTAAGCTTTAGAAATGACTGAGAGAGCTGAATTTTTAATACAATTAAAGGATCTTATTCATTTAATTGATGAAAAGGGTTTTGATAAAGAAACAATATCTTCTATTTTATTAGCTATTATAGATGGTTTTAAAGATAGTTTTGACAGTGAAATTACCAATGTATTACTTGAAGTTAATAAATATTTGCTCAACAATGAAAAGGATAGGGCAAAAGAAATATTGAAAAATACGATAAGAACTGTTGAAAGCATAGAAGATACTAAGAATAAGTTAGTTCAACCACTTAAACACGTTTCTGAAGGTATAAAGGAAGGGGAAGTATCAAAAGAGGAAAAGACAGAGAAAAAAATGGAAGAAGAAAAAGAGGATGAAGGTATTGATTCAGAACTACTCGAAATATTTATGGAGGAAGTAAGAGAGCATCTTAACGAGCTTGACAGTATTATTGTAGATATTGAGAATAATCTTCAAAAAGAGGATCTTCATTCATTAATGAGGATTGCACATACCATTAAAGGCTCAGCAGCTATGCTGGGGTTTATGGAGCTTTCTTCTGTGGCTCATCTTTTAGAAGATATTTTTGAAGCTATGGAGAAAGGCGAATTACAACTTTCTAAGGAAGATTTTAATACAGTATTTACTGGAATTGATTTAATTAGAGGAATGATTGATAGAATAAAGAGGGATGGTCTTGATACAGGTATTGTTAAACAAGAAATAATAGGAGCATTAGAGCGTATTAAAGAACATATTAAAACGACAGAAATGGATATCGGCCAGTTAGAGGAGGAACCTTCAGTAGAAAGCGTAAGAGAGAAGGATATACGAATTCCTCTTGATAGGCTTGACAGCCTTTTAAACCTTTCTTCAGAGCTGAATATTAATAAATCCCTTCTTTTAAATAAATTCGGTAAATTGTTTAACCTTGGTAATGATGTTGAAAGATTGTTAAAACAGATAATGGAAATATATAGAGGTTTTGAAATCCTTAAGGGGGAACTTACCCTTTATAAAAGTTCTCTTTCTCCTGCAGAACTTGCAACTTTTTCACGTTATGATAATCTTGAGAGAAGGCTGAATAATGTTATTATAGGGCTTAAAGATTATACTGCATCTTTTGAAAATAAGTTACATGTAGTAGAAGAAGAGACTAATAGATATTCACTATTGGTTAATAAGCTGCAGGAGGAGGTTCTTCATATAAGGATGGTCCCGGTGATTCAGTTATTTGGACGCTTCAAGCGTGTAATTCGTGATATGGCTGACAGACTGGGGAAAAAGGTAAATATTATAATAAAAGGCGAAGAGACGTTAATTGATAAAAGAATTATAAATAAGATGATAGATCCTTTCCTTCATCTTTTAAAAAATGCAGTAGAGCATGGAATAGAGACTAAAGAAAACAGAATAGAAAAAGGTAAACCAGCGATAGGGAATATTACATTGCTTGCTTATTCTACCATAAACAGGGTAGTACTTGAGATTAATGATGACGGAAGAGGGCTCGATTATGATGTTATAAAGGACAAAGCAGTAGAGGAAGGGCTTTTAGCTCCAGAGAGCAGGGTTTCTCACGATGAGCTAATCCAGTTTTTATTTAATCCTGGATTTACAACAATGGATAAAGCTGGTTTTTATTCAGGTAGAGGTGTTGGTCTTGATATTGTGAAAAATACTGTTGAGGAGCTAAATGGAAGTATAGATGTAGAATCAAAAACGAATGAAGGGATTCGTATTATTTTGAGCTTTCCTATAACAATAGGTATTAGTGAAGCAGTTTATGTAAAGGAAGGGAATCAGATATTTCTTTTCCCTATTTCGTCAATTGTACGAGTGGAAGAATTTAGTGAGGATAAAATTAGTAAAATTGCTGGATTGCATTATTTCAGGTTAAGGGATGTTTTGATCCCATTTGTAGGGTTATCAGATATCCTTAAGATAGATTCTTCACAGAAGAATGGTAAGAGAGGCTTTATTATAGTTGTTCGGTATCCTGAGGGGAAAGTTGGGATAAAAGTGGATAATATTCTTGAAAGGGAGCAAATACTTATTAAATACCTGCCTTTGCCAGTTAGCAGGATAAAGTATTTTTCAGGTGCTACTATAAGTGGTACCGGAAGAGTTGTATTAATTCTTAATCCTGTAAGGCTTGTAAGTCTTGAAAAGATTAAAGAGATTCAGGTTAAGAAAGAAGTTTCTCCTTATGACGAGGAAAATATCAAAGAATTGGATGAACCTTCACAGAAGGGCGATATACTTGTTGTGGATGATTCTCCAAGTGTTAGGCGTTTTATTTCAAGAATGCTTTTAAAGGAAAAATATTCTGTAGAAACTGCTTCTGATGGGAGAGAAGCTTTACAAAAGATAAAGAACAAAAAATATAATCTTGTAATTACTGATCTGGAGATGCCTGTTATGAATGGAATTGAACTTATAAAAGCCGTAAGGAATATTTCATGGGCAAGGAATATACATATTGTTGTAATTTCAGCTCGAAGCGGTTTGCAGCATAAGACTGAAGTTTATGGTTACGGTGCTGAAGATTTTCTGACAAAGCCTTACACAAGGGATGATTTGATGTCTATAGTAAGGAGGTATGCTACTGTATGAAGATATTAAGGGTGAAAACAGATGAGGGGATTATAATAGGGGTTAAAGTTGAGGAGATTTTAAAAACTCATGAACAGGTTTCTACTGATGTAAGGCCTTTATTAAGGGGAGAAGGTAATATTTTTGTAGTTTTTAAGGATAATACTTATATAAGAGGAGTAAGTGTCGCAGGGATTGTTGATATTGAATTAGAAAGAATATTTAAGATCCCGGATTTTATAAAGGCTTACCCATTGACACATATTGCGTTTGAGAACAAAAAGGCATTTTTCATTATTATAAGGGGTGAGCAATGATTGATGTATTTATTTTTGAGGTAAGTGAGACTCTTTATGCTATTCCCAAGTATGATGTTATTAGAGTTGAGGATATTAATGAGTTTGAAATTACATCTTTACCAAGAGAAAAAGGCGACATGTTTAAGGTCTTACAGTATATGAACAAACCACTCTATCTGGTGAATACATCTCTTCTGTTAAAAAGGAACTATGCCAAAGACAATTTCTTTATAGTACTTTCTTTTAGTAAATATTTTGTGGGTTTGGGATTGAGAATGATTCCTGACATTTTTTCTGTTGATGAACCAGAGAAGAGAGATGGGAGAAAGTATGTTTTTATTGAAGGGATGGAAATACAATTTTTGACAAAAAATGATATAATGGATACACTAAAAAAATTACTTGACTTTTAGGATTTTTTTGTTAAAATTATAGTATGTTAAAATTTACTGTTTCAGGTCTTAGAGGGATTGTAGATATAGATATAAATTCCCGTTTGATGAGGAAGTATGCATATCTTTTTACTAAGTATACAAAAGCGGATAAAGTACTTATTGCAAGAGATGGTAGGAACACGGGAGAAGAGTACGCAGACGCTGTGAAGAGAGGAGTTTCTGCTGCTGGAGCCAGTGTTGTTTATGCACATATTGTCCCAACGCCTATTGCTGTTTTTGGAAGTAAGTACTTCGGAATACCTGCAATGATGATTACAGCGAGTCATAATCCTGAACAATGGAACGGCATAAAGTTTATAGCTGATGGGAGATTTTTGAATGGTAAAAAGGTTGAGAAATTTAAAAAATTTATAGAAGATTTTATTGGAGATATTGAGGAAAAGAAATTTAAAGAAAAGAAAGTGGATTTAGTTGATATTTACATAAAGTCTCTTAAAGAAGAGCCTTTCTTCAAAAATTTAAAATTGCCATTTAAAGTGGGAATAGATACGATAAATGGTGCTGCCTATCCAGCTGCTAAAAAAATATTAGAAGCCTTTGGAGCAAAGGTTTCCCCTTTACATTATCAATATAAATATGCTTTTGAAAGGGGGCCAGAACCTACAAGAGATAATCTGGAAAAACTTTCAGCCTTTGTTATAAAAAATAAATTGGACATGGGATTTGGTTTTGATCCTGACGGTGATAGGGTGAGTTTTATTTTAGAGAATGGAGAGGCTGTTGGTGAAGAGGTTAGTTTAGCACTGTCTCTTTATTATTTTCTAAACCACAAAAAAGGTAGTATTGTCGTAAATTACTCTACTTCCAAAATAATAGATTATATAGCATCTCTTTATAATGTAAAGCTCTATAGAGCCCCTGTAGGAGAAGCAAATGTTGTTGATTCTATAAAGAAGCATCATAGTAAATATGGTGGTGAAGGGAATGGTGGTGTAATCCTTTCCGGATTCAATGCAACAAGGGATGGAATGGTCGGTATGCTTGCTATGGGAGCTCTTTATAGTGAAGAGAATATCGAGAGTTTGATTGATTCTTTCCCTCGGTTGTATATGATTAAGGATAAATTCCCAGCAAAAAAGAAATTTGCAAGTATAAAATATCATCTGAAGGATAAATCTGGTAATTTAGATTCCTATGAAGATGATGGTATACTTATAGAAGCTCCTAATTTCTTTATTCATGTTAGACCTTCAAATACAGAAGATGTTTTCAGGGTTATAATTGAGGCGGATTCATCTGAGCTTGCATTTTCCCTTTATGAAGAGATTAAAGCTTTATGTGTGGAATAGTAGGGTATACTGGCGACAGAGATGTCAAATCTGTAATACTTGTTGGGCTTGAAAGACTTGAGTATAGAGGATATGATTCTTGCGGCATAGCAACAGTTGAACAGGATAAGCTGTTTATAAAAAAAGTTGTAGGCAGGCTTCAGAAATTGAAGCAAGTATTAGATGGTGTCTATTTAAGCTCAAACATAGGGATAGGACATACTCGGTGGGCAACCCACGGGAAAGTTAGTGAAAATAATGCCCATCCTTTTACAGACTGTAATAAAAATACAGCGGTTGTTCATAACGGTATTATAGAGAACTATAATGAATTAAGGGAAGAACTGATTAAGGAAGGTCATAAGCTTGTATCTATTACTGATTCCGAGATAGTCCCTCATTTGTTTGAGAGAATTAAGGGTAATTTATTAAAAAAATCTTTATATATTCTTAAACAACTTGAAGGTAGTTATGCTCTGGGGGTTATAGATAAGCAATTCCCAAATACTATTCTTGGAATTAGGCAGGGCAGTCCTCTTGTGGCAGGGATTGGAGATAGAAACGATTATATTATTGCATCTGACCCTTATGCTCTAATAGGTATTGCTAAGCGAATTTACCCTCTTGAGGATGGAGAGATAGTTATTGCGGAGAAGGATAAGGGAATAAAAATCTATACAAGGAATGGGAAAGAAAAGGAGACATCTTTTGTCCCTTTAGACAGAGAGTTTGAGAAGGTGAGTAAGGGGCGTTATGCCCATTTTATGAGAAAAGAGATAATGGAACAGCCAGACATTATTGAGAAACAGATTCAGAGATTTTTTAAAAAGCATATTTTATTAGGACCTGAATTCCGATGCAGAAGGGATTTCTTAAAACAGATAGACAGAATTATTATTGAGGCATGTGGTACCTCATATCATGCTTCTCTTGTCGGTAGATATTATCTTGAAAAATTTGCTCATATCCATACTGATGTTGAGATTGCTTCAGAGTTTATAGATAGGATTACGTCGTTTAAAGATTACCCTTTAATGATTGCTGTCTCACAGTCTGGAGAGACAGCGGATACTCTTGAGGCCTTAAGGCTTGCCAAAAAGGAGCTTAATATAAGCGTGCTTTCTGTAGTAAACAATATAAAAACCTCTATTGAAAGAGAGTCTAATAGCACTATTTATACAGGAGCTGGAGTTGAGGTTGGTGTGGCTGCAACAAAAACGTATACTTCTCAGCTCATGTCTCTGTTGGCATTTTCTCTATTAATGGCAGAGTTGAAAGGATATTCCATTAAACGTGTGAAAAATGCTATTCAAGACTTACCTTTTCTTATGAGAGCTGTTTTAAAAGAAGATAAGCATATTAAGCGTTTAAGTACTCGCTATCAGTATGCTCAGAATTTTTTGTTTCTCGGAAGGGGATTAAATTTAGCTTCAGCATTAGAAGGAGCTTTAAAGTTAAAGGAAATTTCATATATTTATGCATCTGCTTATCCTGCCGGCGAGTTGAAGCATGGACCTATATCCCTTATTGATAAGGATACACCTGTTATCGTTATTGCTCCAGAGGATAGTAATTACAAAAAAATGATTTCTAATGTTGAAGAGATAGTTTCAAGAGGAGCAAGAGTAATAGGGATAGGGACTAAAGGCGATAAGCATCTAAAGAGTCTTTCTAAGGACTTTATAGCTTTACCAGATGTAGATGAGTTTCTTTTACCGTTTATAGTGGCTATACCACTGCAGCTTTTTGCTTATCACGTAGCAACATTAAAAGGATGTGATGTAGATAAACCGAGAAATCTGGCTAAAAGTGTCACAGTTTTATAAAAAGGAGATTTTATGGGTGTAAAAAAAGAAAATAAGTTAGACGAGAAGTCAAGGGCACTTGTAAGTGCTATTTCGCATATAGAAAAACAGTTTGGTAAAGGTTCTGTTATGAAAATGGGAGAAAGAAAGCATGTGCAGGTAGATATAATCCCTTCAGGTTCAATTGCCCTTGATGTTGCATTGGGTATTGGTGGTTACCCACGAGGGCGAGTTGTAGAGATTTATGGGCCAGAAGCAAGTGGAAAGACAACCCTTGCTTTAAAGGCTATAGCTGAGGCTCAGAAGGGAGGTGGCAAGGCGGCTTTCATTGATGCTGAACATGCATTGGATCCAACATATGCTGCACTTTTAGGAGTTGATTTAGACGAACTTTTAATCTCTCAACCAGATACAGGAGAACAGGCTCTTGAAATAGCGGAGATTTTAACCAGAAGTGGTGCTCTGGATATATTTGTAATTGATTCAGTTGCTGCACTTGTTCCAAAGGCAGAGATAGATGGTGAAATGGGAGATGCTCATATCGGATTGCAGGCGCGTCTTATGTCACAGGCTTTAAGAAAACTTACTGCTGTTATAAGTAAATCCAATACATGTGCTATATTTATTAATCAGATAAGGCAGAAGATAGGGGTTATGTTTGGTAATCCTGAAACTACTCCTGGTGGTCTTGCACTTAAATTTCATTCTTCCTTAAGGGTAGAGGTACGAAAAAGTGTTACGATTAAAAAGGGAGATGAGGTAAAAGGCCATAGGGTAAAAGTAAAAATTGTTAAGAATAAACTTGCACCACCGTTCAGGATAGCAGAATTTGATATTATTTATGGTGTTGGTATTGATAGGTTGGGGGAACTTGTTGATATGGGAGTAAAGGCAGGTATATTGAATAAGGCAGGTGCATGGTATTCTTATAAGGAAAAACGATTAGGCCAGGGGAGGGATAGTGTAATTGGTTATTTAAAAGATAATGAAGATGTTCTGCATAAGCTTGAAAAAGAAGTGAGGGATTTTTATTTTGAAGTTGATGAAGAGAAAGAGGAAGGTTGAACCTGTTGAATACGCATTAATGCTTATAAGTTATAGAGATAGGACAGAAAAAGAACTAAGAGATAGAATGAAGAGAAAAGGATATCAATTAGAAGAGATTAAGAGAACAATTACATATATGATAGAAGCAGGATATTTAAAAGAGGAGGAGTATATAAAAAGGGTTATAATTGATACACTTAGATATAAGAAAAAGGGCTGGCTTGCTTTGAAATCTGTTCTTTTTGAAAAAGGTTTTAAAAAAGAGCTTATTGAGAGTTTAAAAGAGGAAGATTTTTTAAATTTTGAAAAAGAGGCCATAAAAGAACTTGTTATAAAAAAACAAAAAGTATATAGTAAGAAAGATAAGCTTTTAAGATATCTTTACAATAGAGGTTATAGTATTGAAATTATTAAAGGTGTATTGGAGGCTATGTGAAACATTCTGAAATAAGACGCAGTTTTTTGGAATTTTTTAAAAGCAAAGATCACAAGATTTTTCCTTCTTCTCTTCTTGTTCCATACAATGATCCGAGCCTTTTGTTTACAAGTGCAGGGATGGTACAATTTAAGCCGTTCTGGGCAGGTGAAGTTAAACCGGAATATCCGAGAGCTGCGAGCATTCAAAAGTGCTTAAGGGCATCTGATATTGATAATGTCGGAAGAACCATTTCTCACGAAACGTTTTTTGAAATGCTTGGTAATTTTTCTTTTGGAGATTATTTTAAGAAGGAGGCTATAGAGTGGGCATGGGAATATTTGACAGATGTAATCGGTCTAAAAAAAGAGAGATTGTGGGTTACTGTACACCATGATGATGATGAGGCATATAATATATGGTTGTCATTGGGGTTGGAACCTTCAAAGATAGTCAGGCTCGGAGATAAAACAAATTTCTGGGGCCCAGCTGGTGGAACAGGTGCATGCGGGCCCTCAAGCGAGATATTCTATGATTTTGGCAGAGAATTTGCCTGCCCCGAAGGATGTGAGGGGCCTCAATGTGATTGTGAAAGATATATGGAGATTTGGAATCTTGTTTTTCCACAGTATGATCAAAAAAAGGATGGCACAAGAAAACCATTGAAGAATAGAGGCATTGACACTGGAATGGGACTTGAACGGTTTGCTATGGTTTTGCAAGAAAAAAAGAGTATCTTTGAAACAGATTTGTTTGAACCTATAAAAAATGCATTATTGGGTATGACTTCTCTTGATTCCTTATCACACATTGTTTATATTAGAACTGCTATTGATCATGTAAGAGCATTAACCTTTGCTATTTCTGAGGGTGTTATTCCATCAAATGAAGAGAGGGGATATGTATTAAGAAGGATACTGAGAAGGGCTTTAGGTATGTTATATCAGGTAGGGATTAAAAAACCCATTCTCTTCAGGCTGGTCCCTGTTGTTGTAGATATCATGAAGGAGGCTTATCCTGAATTAGTTGAGAGAGAAGATACTGTTGTTCTGGTAGTAAAATCAGAAGAGGAGAGGTTTTTAAAGACACTTGATAGAGGTATGAAAATATTTGTAGATTATTTTAAAAAAGGTAATATTGATGAGATGCATGTTTTTAAGCTTTATGATACCTATGGATTTCCCTTTGATCTTATTAAGGTACTTTTAAGGGAAAGAGGTAAAGCTTTTAATGAGCAGGGTTTTTACAAATTGTTAAAGGAGCAGAGGATACGTTCAAAGATTAGAACTGATTTTAAGACCAACGAATGGAAGATTGTTAAAGAAGTAGACCAGAGGTTTGTTGGATATGAAAATTTCAGGGTTGAGACTGAAGTTATAAGATATACGCGAGACGGAGACAATGGTTTTTTAGTCCTTAGAGAAACACCTTTTTATGCAGAGTCAGGTGGTCAGATTGGGGATAGTGGGATTGTAAAAGGAAATGGTTTTAGTTTTCAGGTAGAGGACAGCTTTTACATAGGTAAATTACGAGTTTTAAAGGGAAAATGGGAGGGGGAAATTGGCAATGATATGCGTGTAATAGCAGAAGTTAATGTTGACAGAAGGAAGGAGATAGCAAGAGCTCATACTGCTACACATCTGCTTCAGGCTGCTCTAAGAAAAGTTGTAGGAGAATTTGTCAGACAGGAAGGCTCATACGTTGGTGTTGGTCGTTTAAGGTTTGATTTTACATCCTTAAAACCTTTAAGTCAAATGGAAATAGAGAAGGTGGAAGAAATGATAAATAGAGTTGTAAGAAAGGCCTGGAATATTGAAACAATTGTTACTACTTTAGAAAAAGCAAGACAAGAGGGGGCACTGGCTTTTTTTAATGAGGTTTACGGAGATAGTGTTAGAATGGTTTCTATAGGAGATTTTTCTAAAGAGCTTTGTGGGGGAACTCATTTAAGTAATACTGGTGAAATAGGGGTTTTTAAGATTATTAAAGAAGAGAGTGCTTCCGCCGGTATAAGGAGGATAGATGCCTATACAGGCGAGAGAGCATTTAGGTATTTAAAGGAAAAGATAAAGCTTTTAGAGCATTTAAGGCAACGATTGAATATTACGGAGGATTTGATAGAACGTAAGATAGATACATTATATAGTGAGCTAAAGAATATGAAAGATGAAAATTACCGTATAGTTTCATTGTTATCAGAGGAGTGGATTAAGCAAATTAGCATTATTGAAATAAAAAAATCCAAATGGGTTATAGAGGAAGTTAAAAGGTTCCCCTGTAAGCACTTAATAGTTATTGGTGATTTATTGAAAAATAAAGGACTTAATTACTTGCTTGTTTGTGGAAAACAGTTTATTCTTTTTAGTATAGACAGTAAGATAGATTTGAATACTTTAAGGGATTTAGGTTTTAAGGGTGGAGGAAAAAACGTTATAAGGGGGGTTTTTGAGGGAGATTTTTCTTCGGTGAAAAGAAGCATTATTAACAGCCTGAATTGATAAAACTGTAATTTTCTTTTATAATAGTTAAATAAGAAATAAATAAAGAATAAATATTTACTACTTGCAGGTGATGTTTTTTACTTTTATAAAAGTTAAGTTGCTTGACTAATCTTTTTTAATATATATAATTGATGACAGTGCGTTTTAATTAAAAGGAGGTTTATTGAAAAAAATTATTGGTATTAGAAGAGAAGATAAAAATCAATGGGAAAGACGCGTTCCTATTGTTCCTGAGGATGTAAAGTTCCTTTTAGATGAATTTAATATAAAAACAGAAATACAACCTTCGAAGATTCGTGCTTTTCAGGATAAAGAGTATGAGAAAGTCGGGGCTTTAGTAAAGGAAAAGCTTGATGCTGATGTAATTTTTGGTATAAAAGAAATGCCAGTGGATTTTTTTGAGGAAAATAAAACATATGTATTTTTTTCTCATACAATTAAAGGTCAATCCTATAATATGCCTATGCTTAAAAGGATGATGGAAAAGAAGAACACTTTAATTGATTATGAGAGAATAGTTGATGAGAATAACAGGAGATTAATATATTTCGGTAACTATGCAGGCTACGCAGGCATGATGGAAACATTGGTTGCATTTTTTAAAAAGATTGAAAAACAAGGTATTAAAACAACAATCTCTCAGGAAATAAAACAGCCTTATATGTATACTGATTTACAGGAGATGCTTAATGAGCTTGTGCGTTTGAGAGGCCTTTTTGAGAAACAATTAATTCATGGTATAATTGGTATTACCGGATATGGTAATGTATCAAAAGGGGCACAGGAGGTCTTAAAGAAATTTAAAGTTCATGAGATAGAAATTAAGGATTTGAATGTATATAAGGATAAAAAGGACCTTTTTTATGTAGTTTTTAAAGAGGAAGATATGGTAGAACGTATTGATAGGGGAGAATTCGAGCTTTCTCACTATTATGAACATCCTCATAAATATCATTCCATTTTTTCAAGATATCTTCCATATCTTGATGTACTTGTTAATGCTATATATTGGGATCAAAGATATCCACGATTAATAGAAAGAGGATATTTAAGAGGATATTATGATGCTAAAGGTCAATTACCCTTAAAGGTTATCGGTGATATTAGCTGTGATATTAGAGGAGCTGTGGAAATTACTGAATGGGCAACAGAGCCGGATGAGCCTTCATATACATACTATCCTGATACAGATATTTTTAAAAAAGGTATACAGGAGAGAGGAATTACAATAACTGCTATAGATAATTTGCCAGCAGAATTACCAAAGGATAGCTCTCGTTTTTTTAGTAGTATACTTAAAGATTTTGTAAGGTATATTGTAGAAACAGAAGAAGTTGACTCTTTTTTAGACTATGGTTTGCCAGAATACTTGAAAGCTGGAGTTATACTTTATAAAGGAAAGTTAACACCGCAATATAAATACTTAATCCACTTTTTATAAGGAGGTATAATGAAAGGTAGAATTCTGGTTCTTGGTGCAGGTATGGTGGCAAGGCCACTTGTACGTTATCTTTTAAAGCATGATTTTATGTTAACTGTTGCCTCAAGAACTGTTAGTAAAGCGGAGAGTATGCTTGAAGGGCATCAAAACGGGAAGGCTGTTTCCTGGTTAGTTGATGAGACGGATAGACTTGATAAAATGATAGAGGAACATGATATTGTGGTTAGTCTTCTCCCCTATGCTTACCATGTAATGGTAGCAGAAATTGCTATTAAACATAAGAAGCACATGGTAACAACGTCTTATGTTAAACCAGAGATGAAGGCTTTAGATAAAAAGGCTAAGGATAAAGATGTTCTTATCCTTAATGAAATAGGTGTGGATCCCGGGATAGATCACATGTCAGCAATGAGAATAATACATAGTATTCAAAATAAAGGGGGTAAAGTTGAGGTTTTTCATTCCTTTACAGGAGCTTTGCCCGCACCAGAAGCAGCAGACAATCCGTTTAAATATAAATTTTCATGGAGTCCTAAGGGGGTTGTACTTGCAGCAAAAAATGATGGGAGATATCTTAAGAATGGGGAAGAAATATATATCCCAACTGAAGAGCTATTTGCTTATCCAAGGGAGATTGAAATACTAAAGGATGGAATTAACAAACTTGAAGTTTACCCCAATAGAGATTCCATCCCTTATAAGGAGCTTTACGGGATTCCTGATGTGTCAGGTATATTTAGAGGGACCCTGCGTTACTCGGGCTGGTGTCATTTATGGCATAATATAAAGAAGTTAAATATACTCAATGAGAATAAGTTAGATTTAAAGGGAAAGGTTTATGCTGATTTAATAGCTATGGTAACTAAAACAAACGGGAAAAGAGAAGATGTCGCGGCATTTTTATCACTTTCCAATGATGATCCAGCAATAGAGAAGTTAGACTGGCTCGGGCTTTTTTCAAATAAACCTATCCCGAATACGATAGATAATGCCTTAGATGCTTTTGTTAATCTCCTTCTTGAAAAGCTTTCATACAAACCTGAAGAAAGAGATATGATAGTTATGAAACATGAATTTGTAGCTTCTTACAATAGTAAAAAGGAGAGGATTACTTCTTTAATGCTTTACTACGGATATGTAAATTCAAAAAAGGATTCAGCTGTAGCTTTAACAGTTGCTCTTCCTGCTGCAATTGCAGTAAGACTTATTCATGAGGGCAAAATTACAAGGAGAGGTGTATGGATTCCTGTTGTTGAGGATATATATAATCCTGTAATGGATGAATTGGAGAATGTAGGTGTAAAGTTTTTAGAACATAAAGAGGAAATATAGGAGGAGGCATGAAAAAGGATCTTATTTCAAGTAAAGATTTTACAAAAGATGAACTCATAGAATTATTTTCATTGGCAAAAAGGCTGAAAAAAGAGGGTTATAATGAGGTTATGAGAGGAAAAACACTGGCTCTTGTGTTTGAGAAACCATCATTAAGAACAAGGGTTACCTTTTCTGTTGCTATGTTTCAGTCGGGAGGGAGTGTGGTTTATCTTGCACCCGCTGATATTCAGCTTGGGAAAAGGGAGAGTGTTGCTGATGTTGGCAGGAATCTTTCACGATGGGTTGATTTTGTTGCAGCAAGAACATTTGCTCACTCAACAGTTATGGAACTTGCGGAAAATGCATCAATTCCTGTAATTAATGCTCTTTCAGATCTTGAACATCCCTGTCAGGCATACGGAGATTTTCTAACTATTGAGGAGAAATTAGGTAGAGTGGAAGGGATTACTTTAACTTTTATTGGAGACGGTAATAATGTGGCAAATTCTCTCTTACTTACAGCTGCTATTCTGGGAGCTAATTTCAGGATTGCTTCTCCGGCTGGGTATGAAATAAATGGTAAATTTTTAATGGAAGCACAAAACATAGCAAAAAATACTGGTGCAAAGATAGAACTTTTTAATGACCCATTTGAAGCAGTAAAAGGAACTGATGTTATCTATACAGATGTTTGGGCTTCTATGGGGCAGGAAGCTGAAGCTGAGAAGAGGAAGAAGGTATTCAGTAAGTTTCAGGTTAACAGGAAGCTTGTAGAGGCCAGTGATAAAGATGTAATAGTAATGCATTGCTTACCTGCGCACAGAGGGGAAGAAATAACATCTGATATATTGGATGCCTCTTATTCTGTTGTTCTGGATGAAGCTGAAAATAGATTGCACATACAGAAGGCAATAATGCATTATTTAGGCTAACAAGGGTATAGGGTATACCCTTGTCAGTTTTTCATACCTTTTTTATTGTTGACTTTTTCTTTTTTATATATATATTTATACCATGATTCTATTTTTTCTTTTAACAGCAAGTGATGTTCAATCATCAAAAATAGCTATAGTTGATTCAAGAAAGATTTTTAAAACATATAAAGAAGCAATAGAGGCACAGGAGAAACTGGATCTTGAAGTAATGAGATGGAAGGTGAGTCTTGACTCATTGAAACGCTTATATGAAGAGAGTAAAAGAGAATATGAAACTCAAGAAGCGATGCTTACAGATGAAGCAAAGGTTCTCAAACAAAAAGAGCTCTCTTCTCTTAAAAAAGGATATGAAAATTTTGCAAAGGATATATGGGGTGATAACGGTAAATATGAGAAGAAAAGGCAGGAGCTTTTTAAGCCTATTATTGAGAAGATAAATAAGGTAATAAAAGAGGTTGCTAATGAAGAAAATATTGCTATAGTTCTGGATATTGCAGAAGCAGGGGTAGTGTATACTGCTCCTGGTATTGATATTACTCAGATTGTAATAGATGATTTAAATGAAGCTTTCAATCCTATTGTTATTTCAGGAATGAAGAAAAAACTTGTTTTTCTGGGAGTTGTGCCGCGTGGTTCCCAGGCCCGCAACGAAAATGCTGAAACAGAGGTTAAAAGTTCTCTTGTTACCATACTTCAAAGGATGAAGGAAGATTTGAATATTGAGCTTATTGAAGGAGTAGATGTAGAGAATATGCTTGAAAGTAAGGGGTATGCAAAGGATGTAGAACTTGATAATTCCAATGCTAATGAGGTAGCTTCTTTGCTTGATGGAGATTTTTCCTTAAGGGCAGTTGTGGAAAAGAATGGAGATGATATGACAATAATACTTACTCTTACAGAGCCATTAAAACTTAAATCTTATCCCGAGCAAAAAGTAATTGTGAAAAGAGGAGAGAATTTATCAGAGAAACTTGCGTCTGTGATGGGAGCCTTTAAGGCAATAATTAAGGGTGAATAGTAGCGAATTAGCAAAACTATTAGGTTTAAGGATTAAAGGAACAGGTAAAAGAAGGGTAAATGGGGTTGCTCCGTATTATCAAGCTAAAAAAGGGGAGGTAACTTTTTTCAGCTTAGATTATCTTAAGAGAATTAATGAAACAGAATCGGATATTTTGATTGTTCCTGAGAGTAGTGTATCTTATGATAAGAGAGATATAATTATTTCTGCTTCACCATATAAGGATTGGTTAAGAGTTGTTGCTCTTTTTAGATTTGATTTTGAAAAACCGCGTATGCACAAGAGTTTTACCGCATTTCCCGGAGTATATATAGGTAAAGATGTAAAGATAGGAAGAGGCACTGTGATTTATCCTAACGCTGTAATAATGGACAGAACGGTTATTGGGAAGAATGTTGTTATTGGCCCTAATACTACAATAGGGTTTTATGGCTTTTCTTATTCTAAAGAGAATAATCAATACGTAAGGAATTCACAGTCAGGATACGTGTTTGTAAGCGATAATGTTGAGATTGGGGCAAATGTATGTATAGATAGGTCTACTGCAGGTTTTACTTTTGTTGGTAAAGGAACAAAGATAGACAATCTTGTTCAGATAGGTCATAATGTTGTAATAGGAGAGAATGTAGTGATAACTGGTCAGGTTGGGATTGCAGGTTCTTCAATTATCGGTGATAACGTTGTGATTGCAGGGCAGGTAGGGATAAAGGATAATATTTCTATTGGAGAAAACTCTATAATACTTGCGAAATCAGCTGTATTTAGAAGTGTTCCCCCCAATCGTACTTATTCAGGTATTCCTGCAAGACCCCATAAAGAAACCTTACGTGCCTGGGCAAGGCTTTTTCTTTGAACACAATAAGGCGTGCTTTAACAATTAAAGGTCATGGTTATTTTACTAACGAGGATACACATATTGAATTGAAACCTTATCATAAATTTCTTATAAGGTTTAATGACGGATTTGAATTTTCTCCTACTTTAAATGATATGAAAGTGGGAAAACATACAACATACATTGAGAGAAATGAGCACAGGTTACTTATGGTTGAGCATCTTTTTGGTGTTTTGTATATGTATAACATTTCGGGATTGATTGTTGAGGTTAAAAAAGGTAATGAAATCCCAATGTTTGATGGTAGCGGAAAAAGGTTCCTTTCTTTGAAGCCGATTAAAACACAGACAAAAAGGCCTTCTTTTACTCCTTTGTTCCCGGTTTTCTCTGAAAGAATCGCTGTGTTCCCTTCTCATAATTTAAGGCTTGTGTATTTTTTTTATAACACAGCCTTTCCTATAGTTGCTTATACTAAAAATAATATGTTTGATTTAGCTAATGCAAGGACATTCTCCTTGAAAGAAGAGAATGGGTTATTAAAAAAAAGAGGCAAATTTTATATTTTTGTTCCGCAAAGAATGAGTAGAGAAATAGTGTTCCATAAAATGTTTGATTTCTTAGGAGATATGTATTTGTTACCGTTTACTTTAAAGGGGGTAGTTTTTCTTATGGGTAGCGGACACAGACATAATCATAAATTTGCAAAAATTTTAAGGAGGTTTTATTATGAACATAGATGAAATAAAAGGGCTTATCCCACATAGATATCCTTTTTTATTTGTAGATAAGATTGTAAGTATTAAGAATAATGTAATTGAAGGGATAAAGAATGTTACTGTTAATGAACCATTTTTTATGGGGCATTTCCCGGATTATCCAATTATGCCAGGCGTTATTCAGGTAGAAGCACTTGCACAGTTAGGCGGAATATTGATTGCTAAAAGAAAAGGAGGGATAAAAGGGACTCCATTGTTTTTAGGGATTGACAAATTTAGATTTAAAAAAGAGGTAAGACCTGGAGATAGATTGCTCTTAAGAGCTGAGATTGTTAGAGAGAGAGGCCCAATTATTTTTTTAAATGTTCAGGCAACAGTTGATGATAATATTGTATGTAAGGGAGAGCTCTTAGTTGGGATAGGAGGTAATGAATAATTATATTATTGAAGGTAATGTTAAGAAAGGTATTAATTTAAGCATAGGTGTTTTTAGCTATATAAAAGGCCCTGTGGTATTTGGTAATAATGTAGAAATTGGTTCTCATTGTGTGATTGGGCATATACCTCAGGATTACAGATATAAAGGAGAAGAGACCTATATAGTTATAGAGGATAATGTAGTTCTTTCATCCCATGTTATAGTTTCTCGTGCTACGGGTATTGAGAATAAAACCGTGGTGGGAAAGGGGAGTAGGGTTATGAGTTTTGTTCATATATCGCATAATATGTTTATAGGAGAAGGAGTGATTATAATTAGTGGAAGTATGTTTGGTGGTGAGACTCAAATAGGAAATTATGCGTATATAGGAGGGAAGACAGCGACTCATCAATTTGTAAGAGTAGGTAGTTATGCTTTTACCGGAGCTATGTCCTACTTGTCTCAAGATTTGCCCCCTTTTCTTGCAGGTACAGGTAGCCCTTTTTATATTTATGGGGTGAACACTCTTGGGTTATTAAGACACGGATTTAATAAAGAACAGATTAATAGAATTAAACATTATTACGAGTTATATAAGAGGGGAATTGATTTAATGCTTAAAGAGGTTGAAACCTGGGTGAATGAAATGCCTTTTTTCACGTCTGTTTTGGATTTTTTCTCTGTTTCTTCAAAAAGAGGATATAGAAGGAAGTTTTTATGATAATAAATCTATTTCTATTGACTTTGTTGTTATTTTACGTATAATTAAAGTTATGTGTAATGTTGTATACAAGAATAAATGGAGGTAATGATGACTTATATGCCTGATTGGGAAAAGAAATATGCTAAAAGAGCAAAGAATATTAGGCCTTCAGCTATTAGAGAAATTTTAAAGGTTACGATGGAGCCTGATATAATCTCTCTTGCAGGGGGATTACCTGCTCCTGAATCTTTCCCTTTAAGAGAGCTTGAAGAAGCATGTAGATATTTGATTCCTCGAAAGGGGAAACAAATGTTTCAATACAGTCCTACTGAAGGATATCCACCTCTTAAGGAGTTTCTTGCTGAAAACATGCAGAAGTACGGTGTTCCTGCAGAGCCTAAAAATATTTTGCCTGTTAATGGTTCACAGCAAGCACTTGACATTGTTGGGAAACTCTTTATTACAGAGCAAGATAAGGTATTGACAACTGCCCCAACATATCTGGGAGCTCTTCAAGCCTGGAATCCCTATCTTCCGGAGTACATAACAGTTCCAATATCTGAAGACGGACTTGATACGGATAAATTGGAAGAAACGCTTTTAAGAGTTCCAGACATTAAATTTATGTACATACTGCCAAATTTCCATAATCCTGCTGGAGTTACCATTTCAGAAGTAAAACGGCATAAAATAGTAGAACTTGCCAGAAGGTTTAATGTATTTATTGTTGAAGATGATCCTTACGGACAGTTGCGTTATGAAGGTAAAGATTTAAGTCCGTTAGTCTCCCTTTATAAGGAGAATGTTCTTTATATGAGTACATTCTCTAAAACCCTTGCCCCTGGATTAAGATTAGGCTGGATTGTTGCTCCTGAAGTAGTTATTCAAAAACTGGTTCAGGTGAAGCAGGGAGCAGATTTGCATACAAGTACGCTTTCTCAGTATATTGCTTATGATATATGTGGTAGAGGTCTTTTGAAAACGCATATAAAGAAGATAAGATATATGTATAAGGAGCGTAGGGATGTGATGCTTGATACACTTGAGCGTTATTTCCCTTCTGGAGTAAAATGGACAAAGCCAGAAGGTGGGTTGTTTTTGTGGGTTGAGCTGCCTGAGCACATTGATACAAAAGAGCTTTTTAACGAGGCTGTTAAAGAAAAGGTCGCTTTTGTGCCTGGGAGCTCTTTCTACCCTGATGGCTCAGGTAAGAATACAATGAGGCTTAATTTTTCTAATGCAACGCCTGAAATGATAGAAGAAGGTATAAAAAGACTTGCAAGGGTTATAAAAAACAAATTAAATAAATAGGAGGTTTTATGTCAGAAGAATTAACGTTTAGTGAGGAAGAAATAAATGAAGGAAAGGGACTTGCATGGCTTTCATATTTTGGTCTGTTCCTATTAATTCCTCTTTTAGCTCAGAAAGAGAATAAATATTCACAGTTTCATGCAAAACAGGGGCTTGCACTGCTTCTATATTATCTTGGATTTATAATTGTAATGGTAATAATAGGTGTAATCGCAGGTGCGATTGATACTGCTTTAGTTATGTCTTTTGGATTCCCTATTTGTCTTACACTTTCTGGTATTTTGTGGATTGTAGGTCTTCTGGGTTTAGGTGTGCTTGCAATAATAGGTATAATTCAATCTCTTTCCGGTAAAGCATGGAAAATGCCCTTTGGCATTTATGCTCTATCAACAAAATTTAACTTCTAAAAAATTGAGCAGGGGCTTAGCCCCTGCTTTTTATGGATTTATTCTTAAAAGAGGCAGAGTACTGGGATAGTCCTGAGACCCTTATCCAGAATCCCTGGCAATATGAACGAATAGTCTCTATATTCTTTGATAGTATAAAAAAAGAATTTATAAGTATTGTAAAAAAGAGAAATCCTAAGAGGGTTCTTGAAATAGGGTGTGGAGATGGTTGGCTTGCAGATGAACTAAGCATTAGAGGAGAGTATATAGGTGTGGATATATCCAGAAAGCGTATTGAGAAAGCTAAAAATAGGGGGCTTAAGGCTCAGTTCATAAATGCAAATATTCTTGAGTTAGAATTTGATGAAGGCTACTTTGATTTAGTTATAGCATGGGACAGCCTTCATCATATCCCTGATATTAATGGGCTTTATAAGAAAATCCATAAATGGCTTTCTAAAAAGGGGATGTTTTTAGTAAATGATTATATAGGTATTGGAAGGTTCAGGGAATATTTCATGGGACTTATGCTTATTTTGTTTTCTTATGAGAGAGTAAGAATTCTGAAAGGCTTAAGTAGAAGGAAAGAGATGCGTTCTCCCTTTGAAGAGGTTAGTGGCATTGAGATAATCAGGGTCTTTAAAGACTTCTTTACTCCTTTGTTTATTAAAACATATAATCCTTTGTTTTTTAAACTACAGGGGAGGATAAAGGCTCCTTTGTCCTTTTATAGGTTTATAAAACATTTAGATGATATGCTAAATAATTGGGTGAATGGTGGATATACCTTTTTATCCGGATTAAAAAATGACTGATAATGTGATTTTTACTAAGTATATAGAGGCTTTAAAAAAATATTTTTCTATTAGAGAAATTATTCCTCAAAGGTATGGAGTGAAACTTATAGGTACGTTTTATCCTGGATATGGGGCAACTCATATAAAAGAAATTTATGATGCCTCTGCTACTATTACAATAGTTCCTTTTCTTTACAGAGAAAAAGAAGAAATCGTTATTGAGCTCAAGGCTATAGCAAATAAGACAATAAGACAGAGACCGATTATTAATGTTATCCTTTTTGTTTTAACACTTGCCACTACGTATTTTGCCGGACTTATGTTTGGTGGTGTTTTAAAAGCAATTATATTTTCCTTGAGTATAATTATTATTTTAGGAGGACATGAATTAGGTCATTATTTTGTCTGTAAGTACTATAATATTCCTGCTACATTGCCGTATTTTATTCCTGCTCCCTTTACTTTGATAGGAACATTTGGAGCAGTAATTCGTATGGGAGGTCTTATCCCTTCGAGAAAAGAAGTTATTGAGGTAGGTATAGCAGGGCCTATTGTGAGTTTTTTACTGTCTATTCCTGCAGCCTTTATCGGCTTGCATTATTCAACGATTGTTCCTGCTTCTTCAACTCAGGGTATAAAATTAGGAGATTCTTTAATCTTTTTGTTGTTAACATATCTTGTGAAAGGAGAAACTTCACCTGGAACTGAGATAATGCTTCATCCTTTAGCTCTTTCTGCATGGATTGGGTTTTTTGTTACAGCCTTGAATCTTTTACCCTTAGGACAGCTTGATGGAGGACATATACTGTATGGATTTCTTACAAGAAATAGAAAATACGTTGTTTATCCTGTTGCAGGAATTTTATTTCTTTTGGGTTTTTTATGGCAGGGATGGTGGTTCTGGCTTTTTTTGATTTTATTATTGGGCTTTAAGCATCCTCCTTTAGTAGATGAGATAAGCCCACTTATAAAAAGAGATAAATTTTTGTTAATATTTGCATTATTGATGTTTATTCTTTCATTCGTACCTGTACCTTTTCAACTAATATTTTATTAGTATGTTAAACTGTTAAACACGAGAGGTTATGTATGTTTTTTAGAGATAGGATAAAAAATTCATGGATAATGTATGATTGGGCCAATTCTGCGTACGCAACAACCATATTGGCGGCAGTATTCCCGGCTTTCTATAAAAGCGTAGCAGGCTCTGGCATGTCTCAGGTGCATTCAACAGTATGGTGGTCGTATAGTAATTTCGTAGCTGTTTTAATTGTTGCAATTTTTGCACCGGTATTGGGAGCAATAAGTGACATATCAACATCACGTAAGCGTTTTTTGATATTCTTTATGATTATTGGTATTGTTTCAACATTCCTTATGGGGTTTATTGATAAAGGAGAGATTGTTTTCGCATCAGTATTATTTATTCTAAGTTTTATCGGATTTGCTGGAGGAAATATATTTTATGATGGTATACTTCCCCATATATCTTCAAAAAGTAATATAGATAGGGTTTCATCTTCAGGGTTTGCAGCAGGCTATCTTGGTGGTGGTCTTTTATTGGCCTTGAACGTTTTTATGATTCTTAAGCCATCTTTTTTTGGTATTTATGATAAGTTTAAGGCAACGCAATATTCTTTTATAACAGTTTCATTATGGTGGTTTATCTTTGCACTGCCATTGATAATTTTTTATAAAGAAACGAAAAGGAAAGAAAAATTAAAGATATCACATTATATAACGCTTGGATTTAAAAGGTTTGTAGATACGTTTAAAGAGATAAGAAAATATAAAGAAGCATTTAAGTTTTTGATTGCTTATTGGTTATACAATGATGGGATTGGTACTGTTATAAAAATGGCTGTTGCATACGGGACAGAAATAGGGATTGGTATGAATGATCTCATAATAGCAATACTTATTACTCAGTTTGTCGGGATACCATTTACCCTGCTTTTTGGCTTTATTACAAAATACATAAGGACTAAAACAGGCATATTTATTACACTTTTTGTATACACCGGTGTTGTGATATGGGGGTTCTTTATGAAAAACGCCTGGGAATTTTATATTTTGGCAATTGTGATAGGTACCGTCCAGGGAGGAGCACAGGCTTTGAGCAGATCGCTTTTCGGAAGATTGATACCTGTAGAACGTTCAGCAGAGTTTTTCGGGTTTTTCTCTATGAGCGGAAAGTTTGCAAATGTTATAGGTCCTTTAGCTTTTGCCATAATTGCTCAACTAACAGGACAGGGTAGATTTTCTATAATTGCGCTTGTTATGTTTTTTATTATTGGAGGTCTTCTTTTAAGAGGTGTTAAAGAGCCTCAAACAGCATAGCCTGTTTTTAACACTATCCTTTATTTTAGGGATACTTGCATTATGTGTAAAGATTTTTCAGCATATTACATACAATACAGGTGCTTATGACCTCGGAATAAGAGCAAATATTCTTTACAATATTTCAAATCATTGTAAGATATATGATGGGATATTTGCTCATCATGGCTTCTTTGCTCATTTTCATCCCATAAGTATACTTCTTGCCCCATTAACATTTATTTTTGGTTCTGTTTACCTGCTTTTAATTATAAAAGCACTCGTGGTTTTTTTTAGTGTCTATTTAGTTTATCTTATATCATTGAAACTGAAGATTGGGAAAGAAAAAACAATACTAATCGTTTTCCTGTTTATTACTAATCAATTTTTCCTTTCTCAATTCTCTTTTGATTTTCATCCGGAAACAATAGGGATTCCCTTAATACTTCTGGGGCTGTATCTCTTGATGAATGATAATAAATTCTTTTTTCTGCCTTTCTTACTTTTAGCCCTGTTAAAAGAGGATACTGTTGTTGTGTGGTTAGGCATGGGGCTCTATTTATCGTACGAAAAGAAGACCATAATGCCTTTAGTTGTATGGATTGTAGGTTCAATTGTCTTTGTGGCAGTTGTTTTTTCCCTTATCTTCCCTTATACTGGCGGAGGTCTAAAAACAATGTGGAACATACATTATGCTAATAGTTTGAATACATTTTCTTTAGATGTTATGTTTAAGAGATTATGGAGTGTAGTAAGAATCATTCTTTCTACCGGTGGAGTTATCCTTTTTGCCCCTATTGAGCTTATCCCAGCGATTGTTCCTCTTTTTGAACATCTTTCAAGCTCTTATTTTCATAGGTATTTACTTGATTACCAGTATAGTGATCTTATTATACCGTTCATCGTATTTTCTATGATAAATGGCATAAGATACGTAAAGAGAGATTATTTAAGGGTAATGGTTGTTGTTGCTTTTTTCTTTAACTTACTATACTTGCCTGATTTTTTTCCTTTGAGACAATCATTTAAACGTATAGAGACTATTGATAGTCTTATTTGTGTAATTCCCGGGGATGTTTCAGTATCTGCTTGTAATAGCATATTACCTCATCTTTGCGAACGAGATAGCATATCACTTATTCCTTTTAACAAAGCCTCTTATATCATTATTGATTTAGAAAAGGGTAATGTGTATCCTCTTGAATGGGATAAAAGATACACTTATATTGACACTCTTCTGGGTTCAGGCTATATAACGCTTTTTAAAAAAGATGGGATTTATTTGTTAAAACGTGTCAGTTATCCTTCTTTAGAATAAAGAGGACATCTCTTATCCCTGCTCCTTTTGAGTTTGTCATTCCTGTAATAGCTATCCCGTAGTTGTTAACTTTTAAGGCATACCCCCATTCACTCTCGCTTCCTCCTGTATACCATTCATATTTTAATTCAAGTGAGGGGGATAATTTTAAAAGATATACATCGTAAAGTCCAGCTCCATACGATTGAGTAAAGCCAGATATATATAGAAAGCCGTTATATATGTCTATTTTAAATCCCCAATCTTCACCCATTAGACCTCCAATTTCCTTACTGGAAATAGGAGAGAATTCTTCATTAGTTGAAAGGACATAAACATCACTGTATCCAGAGCCAGAGTTATACCCGGTGAAGTAAAGCATTCCATTATATGAATTTATATCATAAATAGTTGAGCGTCCTTCAGAAGGAGTTATTTCTTTTTTTATATTTCCTGAAAGGTCAGTTTTTACAATGTATGCCTTGTTTACGTTATCTTTTTTATATCCTGCGAGGAAAATATTATTGTTTAGAATCTCTAAGGTATAAAAAGCTGCGTCAGCTATTGTTTTTGTAAAAATTTCTTTTCCATTTTTGTCAGTTGCACCGAAGAATGCCTTTTCGTCAAGTGTTCTACCTGCAAAAAAATATTTATTATCAAAGAATGTAATATCCCTTATTTCTCCTCCTTCAATATTTAAACTCTTATCCCATATTTTTGTATTGGTTGATAGCTTTAAGATATAAGGGAATTTTTCTGTGCCATTATCTTTGTAGCCGCCTATTACATAAAATCCACTGGAAATATCAAGTGTAAATCCAATCTCATCGTTTGCTTCACCATAGGTATTTTCATATATAATACTCCCGTATTTATCAACCGTTATAAGGTATATATCTTTTCCACCTGCTCCCCTGGAAGATGTATATCCACAAATAATAAAGTTATTACCATCACGTTCCATATCATAGGCTTCATCGTCCTTTGGCCCGCCATAGGTTGTATCAACAGGATGGAAAGGAGTGTTGGTATCTCCACTATCCGCATTTGTTAAGTAGAAAAGACTATGGTTAGAATAATTACCTTTAAATCCAAGGATATTTGTAGCGTATACTCTCCAATATCCTTTTTTCAGATTTGTTAAATCAAAGGTAAAGGTAGTATCACTGGATGTTTTTGATAGGTCTATATTAGAGAAGTTTTCATCTTCTGAGAGTTCAATTGTGTATGAGGCGGCTTTTGTTAAAGATTTTATAATAAATTTCCCGTTTGTAGAATCTCCGTTTTCAGGATATATAAGTTCGGGGATAAAACTTAATCCATAAACATTAACTGTATCAAAGTTTTTATTGTACTTAGCTATAAATTTATGAACTCCTTCCGGAGTGTTAAGTACTAAACTGTCATCCTTCCCTGTATATACTGTATCATTATCAAGTAAAAGTGAGTAATTGGAAGCCTTATCAAATTTAACCTTTATGTAAGTAAGCCCGGCTATTGTATCATTATCTTTTGGAAAAACAATGACGATATCACCTTTTTCTACATTAGGTTCATTATTGTCTGCATTCTCACAAGCGAAAGTGAATAAACTTATAAATATTAAAATCTTTTTCATACATCCTCCTTTGTATATTATACTTAATTATAGGTATAAGTCAAGGGGGAAAGGATTAACTATTTTTGAGATTTAAGCAAAAGCTAACAATTTATTTATCTATGTCAATAGTATAATAGTTGCTGGTTTTTTATATGATAGGGCTAAATTGATTTTATTACATTCTTATTTACCTCTGTTTTTTATTTCTTTTATCTTCAATATCGTTTCTTCTACAGTTGCTTTGCCATTATTTAAATCTTTAAGAATATGTAAAATCTTGTTTTTAGGTGATTTGATTCTTACGTATACAATATAAATACCAAGTAGTATAATAAGCAGAGGCCAATCCCTTGAAAAATTTATTATTACGATTCCTAAATTAGAGAGCCATATCCAGGCTCCAATGATTATTAGGACTATTCCTAAATATATAGCTTTTTTCATGATCTCTTCCTTTTGTTAAACAAAACATCCAGTATAGTACATATCCCTATTGCTATGATTATTACAGGCCAGTCCCTTGCCCATACAAAGCTTAATATCCCAAAGTTAGAGAGCCATATCCAGGCTCCAATTGCTATTAACATAAGAGCAAATAAAATACTTTTCATTCTGCCTCCTTTATAATGATATCTCCTGATTTTGTTTTAACATACAATATGTAAGGCCCATCACCAATAGTATGTTTGTTTTTTCTTTTCATTTTTTCATGTTTGTTCGCTATCTTTATCTCTCCGTATCTGGTTTCAGCATGTATGGTAACATTTTTTATCTTTGAAAGCACTATATCTCCTGAAACTGCGTTTATATTGCCATCTAAGTTTTCACTGTGTTCTATGTATACATCTCCTCCAACTACGTCAATTGATATATTTGCCATTATATGCTCTATTTGAATATCGCCAGCAGTTGCTTTTATGTTAATGTTCCCTTCTATATTTTTTAATGTACAATCACCGGAATGATTTTGTATTAATATATCGCCGTATATATTTTCAATCATGCTGTCACCAGAAAGTTCTTTTAGCCGTATATTTATATTTTTTGGTGATAAACAGTCAATATCCTTATTGAGTGAGTTTATGAATAACGTTTCTTCTTTTTGAATTACATTTCCTCCTGTGTTTACAATAATATTTTCTTTTTCTGTCCCTGTAATACTTGTGTCTCCTGATAGGATATCAATATTAAGTGAACTGATACCCTTAAATGTATATTCTCTTTTGGTTTTTTGTCTAAAGCCTTCTTTTACATCAAATGATTTATCTATAACCTCTGAAACCTTTTTTAATTCCTTTTTCACTATCTTGGAAATAGAATTTATTATATTCTCTACTCCTAAATTTTCGTCAGTTAAGGCCTCAATAAGCCTTACAGCTTCTTCAGAGGTTATTTTGCCTTCTTCAAGCATTTTTAGTATCTTTTGTTTTTCTTCATTCATTTCTTCTCCTTTTTAAGATTTTTATTGCTGTATCAACATCAATCTCTCCCTTATTTATTCTTTCAAGCACCTCTAATGTATCCTTAGTATCCTTTTCAAATCCAAGTCGCCTTTTTAATTCAAGCATCTTATTTTTTAATGTAGGATAAGAAATTCCCATTTCTTTAGCAACAAGAGAGAGGTTAGCCATGTGTTTTACTATTAAAAGGAGTAGATG
>JALVRC010000045.1 GCA_027025255.1 Caldifarciminota bacterium | reverse complement strand
AATTAATCGTCATTGCTCCTGAAAAAAACATTTGGGCGTTTTCTTCATTGAATTCCCCAATAATTGGATTTAAATCAAGAATACCTGTTCAAAAAGTCTTGGTGACTCTAGAAAAATTGTTTGAGGAGGAGACAGGTAAAAGGCTCGCGGAGACGGGGACTGAGACGATTTTGGAGAGTTTTAAGAGTAAAAGAAAGAGCATAGTCTTAATTGAAGAGCTTCTGAAAGAAAACGTTTTTCATCATATAGGTGAAGTTAAAGAATGGCTTTCAAAAAAACAAGGTCAAATAGAAAAAAACACCGATTATAAAGTAGTGCCAGAAATGGGCCTTATCAAAAAAGAATTACTTCAAGAGTTATGTGTCCAATTTGAGCATATTTATTCAAAAGAAAGTAATGTCGTAATAAATGCTTTTGAGGAAATCGTTGAGAAAAACGATATTCCTGTAGAATGGACTGCTCACTTGTTAAAGCTTTGCGGTTTCGAGCTAATGTATATTGATTTTTCCAATATTCGAGTAATAAAAAATTAAAGTGGTTGATACATGTCGAGCGATTTCGATGATTTTATTGAGAACACTCCTGTAGAGAAAAAGGTTGTCGCGGAGTTGTCTAGGGATCCTTTGTTTGTAATACTGTCTTTTGAAGACAGGAACAGGGTTTCTAATGGAAGTAGTGCTTTGTATAGAAAAGGAATTAGAATAGTTCGAGAGCATAATAAACCGTTTAGTATTAAAATCGAAGGCTACAATTTTGTTGACGCAAAGAAAATTTTGGAGGAAAATGGTTTTTCTGTCTTACAGCGCTTTAATATTGGAGGAGAACTTAACATTGAGATTGAAAAGACACCAATTTTAAGAGACTATCAAGAAGAATTACTTAGGCGTTGGGAAGAAAAAAGTGGGAAAGGAGTTATTGAATTGCCTACTGGTGCTGGAAAGACTGTTATTGGGATAGCAGCATTAGCGAAGAAAAAAAGAAAAACGATAGTGTTGGTTCCAACTATAACTTTGCTCAGCCAATGGAAACAAAAAATAACCGAGATGTTAGGCATAAATCCTACTTTTATTGGCCTAATAGGTGGTGGAGAAAAGAATGTCAAAAACATAACTATTAGTACTTATCAGTCAGCATTATTGTATTTAGATCGCTTAAGGAACCAATTTGATTTATTAATAGCTGATGAAGTCCACCACCTTCCTTCAAAAGAGTATTCAAAAATCGCTCGTTCTATGTTGAGCATTTATAGGATGGGGCTTACTGCTACTCCAGAAAGAGCAGACGAAAAACACTTGGATTTAGAAAAATTAATCGGGCCATTTATTTCATCCAAAAGCACTGAATTGTCTTCTTTAGAGAAAAAAGGCTATGTTTCTCCTTTTGAGATTAAGACGATTTCTGTGGGGCTTTCAGAGGAAGAAAAAAAGGAATACGAGAAAGCTTTAAACACTTACAAGAGTTTTTTAAAACGTAATAATTTGAAAATCATTTCTGCGCGAGATTTTGAAAGAATACTGGTTTTTCGTGCAAATAAAGATCCAGAAGCAAAAAAAGCGCTTAAAGCTCATAAAAAGGCTAGAAAGATTGCTTTTGGTTCAAAAGGAAAGATTGCAGTTGTTGGAGATTTATTAGCTAAGAATTGGAGTGAACAAATAATTGTTTTTTGCGAGCATGTTTCCACAGCACTTGAAATTGCGGAAAAATTTTTACTTCCTTTAATTACAAATGAAACAAAGAAGTGGGAACGTGAAGAAATTTTGAATCTTTTTAAGAAAGGCAGAATAAGAGTAATTGTTACAGGAAAAGTATTGGATGAAGGATGGGATGTTAGAAATGCAAACATTGGAATATTAGTTAGTGGAACCGCTCAAAAGAGGCAATTCATTCAAAGGTTAGGAAGAATTCTAAGACCGTCACCAGGAAAAAAAGCTATTCTTTATGAAATCATTAGATCTGAAAATACTGAACGC
>JALVRC010000044.1 GCA_027025255.1 Caldifarciminota bacterium | reverse complement strand
GTCTATGCCCAGCACCTTCTGGAATGCCAGCGCCTGAAATTCGCATTGCGCACCGTTGCCGATCATCGCCATTGTGGTGACGCCTTTGGGGCGCTGATGATCAAGGACTACAATCATTTTTTTACTTTTTTTAGGTGTTAGAAGAAATACACCGTCTTTTAATGAAGTTATATCAATTTTTTTTGAGGTTATCAAAATCAATTTTGTATGCCCTTTATCTGAAGAAATTGATACCTTTTTAATAAATCCAATCTTTTCTGGTTTCTTTCCTGAATATTTACCATTTAAGATTATTTGAATCTTAGTATAGGAAATTTTCTTCACAGAATATTTCAGTTCTTTCTTTCCTGATATAAAACTCAAAACAATACCATTGCCCTTTTTCTTAAACAGTATCTTTTCAATTCTTACATCAATTCCTTTTTTAGATTTTGAATTATTAAATATATACGGAATATCTTTTACAGGAATAAAAAAATCTTTGCCATTCCATTGAATCTCATAAGGAACATGAATCCCCTGTTTATTTACAACCACGTTTCTATTAAAAGGAATTATTACAATGACTCTATTTTTACCTTTGATTACTAATTTCTTTTTCTTATCAATCCATTTCGTTGAGAAATCAAAGGCCTTTCTTAACTCCTTAATCGAAACAACCCTCATATTATTAAAAGTTGTTTCAGGAATAGTTTTTCCATTCAATATTAAAGCAAAAAGAACATATATCACAACCACCTCCTTCTCTCTTCTCTTTTTAAATCTCTCTTCTTAATCTCCTCTCTTTTATCAATGGTTTTTTTACCTTTACCAAGACCAAGTTCTAATTTAATAAAACCTCTTTCATTCGTATATATTTTTAAAGGTACAATTGTATATCCTCTTCTTTGTATTTTTCCAATTAACCTTTTAATCTCAAATTTTTTTAAAAGTAACTTTCTTTTTCTTCGAGGATCAGGTTTAAAAATTGAAGATTTCACATAAGGTGCAATATACATATCAATAATAAACACCTCTTCCTTTATTATAGTTGCATATGCTTCATTTAAAGAAACCTGCCCAGCTCTAATAGATTTCACCTCACTACCAAACAAAACAATCCCAGCTTCAAATCTTTCTTCAATATCATAATTATGTAAAGCCTTTCTGTTTCTACCATATATCATAATAATATATAGTATAGGGATTTTTTTTGAATAGTCAATAAAAAAAAATAAGTTTAAAAAACTTATTTTTTTAAACCCACAACTATATATATTAATATATTCAATTATAGAGCATAAAAAAAATACTTGACAAAGCGGAAAAAGTGTATATAATAATGAGCTTTAGTTTTGTAAAGATAAGAAAAGCTGAACAAAGAGGAGAGGGTAGAGAGACAAAACGTTAGCTTGGAGGGTTTGATCCTGGCTCAGGGCTAACGCTGGCGGCGTGTCTTAGACATGCAAGTCGAACGATTTTATGTCTGTTTTTATAAATGGGCATAAGATAGTGGCGAACGGGTGAGTAATACTGGAGAAGCTATCCTGTAGTGTGGGATAACTCTGAGAAATTGGGGTTAATACCGCATGAGCTCTGTGGGGTTACCTACAGAGGAAAGAGGGCCTCTGATTTAAGCTCTTGCTATAGGAGGTGCTCCTGTCCCATTAGTTAGTTGGTAGGGTAATGGCCTACCAAGGCAAAGACGGGTAGTCGGCCTGAGAGGGTAACCGGCCACACGGGAACTGAGACACGGTCCCGACTCCTACGGGAGGCAGCAGTCTAGAAATTTGGGCAATGGGCGAAAGCCTGACCCAGCGACGCCGCGTGTGGGATGACGCTTTTCGGAGTGTAAACCACTGTTGATAGGGACGAGGGTATAATAGGTTAATACCCTATTATATTGACGGTACCTATCGAGGAAGCACCGGCTAACTACGTGCCAGCAGCCGCGGTAAGACGTAGGGTGCGAGCGTTGCCCGGATTCACTGGGTGTAAAGGGTACGTAGGCGGACTGGAAAGTCTGATGTGAAAGCCTTCGGCTCAACCGAAGAACTGCATCAGATACTTCTGGTCTAGAGGGCGGAAGAGGAGAGTGGAACTCCTGGTGTAGCGGTAAAATGCGTGGATATCAGGAGGAACGCCAATGGCGAAGGCAGCTCTCTGGGACGTTCCTGACGCTGAGGTACGAAAGCCAGGGTAGCGAACCGGATTAGATACCCGGGTAGTCCTGGCTGTAAACGATGTGCACTAGGTATTCCTTTTTTGGGAGTGCCGCAGCTAACGCGGTAAGTGCACCACCTGGGGACTACGGCCGCAAGGCTAAAACTCAAAGGAATTGACGGGGGCCCGCACAAGCGGTGGAGGATGTGGTTTAATTCGAGGCTACGCGAAGAACCTTACCTGGGCTTGACATACTGGTGGTAGGGATCTGAAAGGTGACCGACTCGTTACTTATGTAATGGGAGCCAGTACAGGTGTTGCATGGCTGTCGTCAGCTCGTGCCGTGAGGTGTTGGGTTAAGTCCCGCAACGAGCGCAACCCCTTCTGTCAGTTGCTATTATGACCTCGGTTATAAGCACTCTGGCAGTACTGCCGGTGATAAACCGGAGGAAGGTGGGGATGACGTCAAGTCATCATGGCCTTTATGCTCAGGGCTACACACGTCCTACAGTGGGTGGTACAGAGGGTTGCAAGACCGCGAGGTGGAGCTAATCCCTAAAACCATCCATGGTTCGGATTGCAGGCTGCAATTCGCCTGCATGAAGATGGAATCGCTAGTAATCACCCATCAGCATGGGGTGGTGAATACGTTCTCGGGCCTTGTACACACCGCCCGTCACGCCATGGGAGTCGGGGGTACTTGAAGACGTTCAGTCTAACCGCAAGGAGGACGAGCGTTAAGAGTAAACTCGGCGACTGGGGCGAAGTCGTAACAAGGTAGCTGTACGGGAACGTGCGGCTGGATCACCTCCTTTTTTATATTTTTGTGATTTACCTCTAAGTTCTCTCCCTCTCCTATCCTTTTTTATCCCATATCTTTAAAATTAAACAAAACCCAACTTTTTACGTCTAATTAGTAAAAAGGAGGTTGTAATGCAACATATAGCCTGGATGTTTCTTATAGCTCTTACACAGCAGGGAATGGGAAGAAATGTTCCCCATAAGAATTTTAATAACATGAAAAATCTTCACTGGATGAAAGATTTAACTGATGAGCAAAGAAGCAAAATTTTTGAAATAAAATACAGGTATGATAAAAAAATAATACCTTTAACAGGAGAAAAGAAAAGTCTTCAAGTAGATTTAAGATATCTGCTGGCAAAGGATAATCCTGATATTAAAGAGATTGAGAAACTTGTTAACAAAATTGCTTCCGTAAGTGCAAAGATTCGCTTGGAAAGGATTAAAATGCAGTTAGAAATAAGAAAAATTGCACCAAATGCCTTTATACACATGTATAATAGAGGCAAAAGAAATAAGAAATGATGAGTAGAAGAGGAGGAAGAGAAAACCTTCCTCCTCTTCATTGCTGAATTTCACGAGCTTTACTTAAAGCAATTTTTACAAGGATTGGACCTATTATTTCATAGATTATGGTTGTCACTATAATTGTTGCAAGAATCATATTGCCGGTATTTTTAAGCCTCTGTGAGGCAATAATCGCAAGTCCAATCGCTACTCCTGCCTGTGGTGCTAAGGCAAGCCCTAAGTATTTTCTTACTTTTGAAGAGGCCTTTGCAAACAGCGCTCCAACGTAGGCACCTATCATTTCTCCGGGTAATCTGGTGAAGACATATATAATTCCCAGTATGCCAAGTGTCAGAAGGTTTGATAATTCCAGTTTTGCCCCGGCTAAAACAAAAAATAAGATATAGAAGGGAGCATCAAACCCTTCTATAATATTAAAAATCTTTTTTTCCCTGATTAGATTAGCATTTGTTGCCCCTAAGGCCATACCAGCAAGGAGAGGGGAAAAATGAAGCATTTCGCTTATACCACCTGAAACTAAGATTGCAGCAAGAATTGTTATCAATAGTTGAGTTTTACTCTTAATAAATTTAATTGTAAGTTTTATAATAATACTTATGGCAACGCCTATTCCAATACTTCCAAGAATTTCTAAGAATGCACTGGTAACTTCTTTAAAAATTGATGAAGACGCACTACCTCCAATTATATCATTTAACGCAAGTACAATTGCAAATAGCATAATACCCCATGCATCATCTATAGCAACTACTCTTAAAAGAGTGTCTGTTAATTCTCCTTTTGCCTTAAATTCTCTTACTACTAGTACAATAGCTGCAGGAGCAGTTGCAGGTGCTAATGCACCTAATATCATAGCTGAGTTTAATTCTAAACCGCCTATTAACCAGGAGGCAAGGGTCACAAGTACAAAAGCTCCAACAACTTCGCCAAGGGAAATAAGGATTACACTTTTCCCCTGTTTTTTAAACTCTTTTATTTTAAAATTTGGCCCTAAGGTATAAGCAATGAGACTTAAAACAAGTGTGGATATAAAGGGGGCAACAGATAAAACTTCTTTGGTTATTAATCTTAATACATATGGTCCGCTTATAATCCCGGCTATTATATATCCAGTGACAGATGGAAGCTTTATTAGGTTTGATAATCGTGCTAACAAAATACCCGTAATTAGCATCAGTGCCAAACTTAAAAGGGCATGTATCTGCATAAAATAAAGTCCAGATGTTGTTTATAATACATGCTCATATTATAAACAACATAGGGATAAAGTCAAGGTTTAGTAGAGGCTATTCCTCTTTAAAATTTCTAAAGACTTTAAAGTATTTTGTAAATGTTTTATTTATTTCTTCAAGAGAAAGATTCATTCCTCTCTTAAAATATTCGTTTGCAGCCATGCCCAGACCATATGTAAATGCTCCTGCAATGCTTGCGGAAATTGCATTCCCTAATCCAGGTACTAATTTTACAAGCTCTCTGAAAATAGTTCTTCCTATCATGCCTGTTGCCATTGAAGATAAAAGTGCAGCAGCTGATTCTTTGGTTAGTTTGTATCCGTAGGTTTTTGCAATTTTTAGTATTAGAGCAATCTGTAACCCAGTTAAAGGTATTACGTCTGATCCTGGTATAGGAATGGCACCAATTCCAGCAGCACTTATAGCTGATGCTTTGATCCAGCGTTTTACAATGATTTCTTTATTCCTTGTAATTTTTGCATATAGGATGGATTTACCTTCAGTTTCTAATACATTAAATATTTCTTCGTTGAGTTTTTCAAGACCTTCTTCTGTTTTAGCGGATATTGGAATAATCTTTTTGGTCCCTAATTCTCCTTCAAGATATGATATTAAATCGTTTAAAGAAGAATTGTCTAAAGTATCAATTTTATTAAGTACAACTATATACGGTCTTTTTAAACTACGTATTTTTAAGAAAGCTTCCTTCTCAGCTTTTGTGAGACCAGTCGCAGCATTTAAGAAATATAATATTATGTCAGATTCTTTTTGATATTTCTCTGTGTTTTTGGAAACAGTTGTGTTTATATCATTTAATCCAGGAGTATCAACAACGTAGATGTTATCCGTAAGTTTATATGGTGTTATGTCTTTTGTCCATCCTGGTATAGGTGAGACTTCAGCATCATCCATCTTTAAAAGCTTATTGATTGTTGTTGATTTACCTGCATTTACGCTTCCTATAAGTGAGATTACAAGACCTTCAAGTTCTTTTTCTTCAATTTCTTTTATTATTTCATTTATTTCATTTGATTTGTTTTCCATATTATGTTCTAATGTCCTATACTTATGCCAAATTCAATTACTTTTCCAATAACTGAAGAATTAGAATTTGATATAGTAACGCCTCCGTCTATTAGAATAGATGCTCTGTTGTTAAGATTAAGCCTTATTCCTCCAACTGCTTCTGTTGAAAGCCCACTTGCCCCTTCTCCTTCATAGGAAACACCTCCGGCTGTAAGTCTTAAAACCCCGTAAGGTTCTATGGGTTTTAAGGGGATGGAAAAATATCCAGAACCATTAAGATAGTATGCAGAAAATCCTAAAACAGCAAACCCTGCTCCAGCACCCAATGCAAACCCTGGAATTATTTTATACTTAATGTCAGAAGCGATTCCAACACCAAATGAATGAATGCCTATATCCATATTTTTAGTAATACCTGTTCTGGCCCAGAATCCTGGTATTAAGAAAGCTACCTCTGATTCTGGATTACCAACAAGTCCGATGCCAAAACTTGTTTTGTTCTTTGGTACAGTATCAGGTGTTTGTAATACGTATAATGAACAGCCTGTAAACATTACTAAAGCTGTCAGTATAATTCTTTTTTTCATTTTACCTCCTTATTGGGGTTCCTTTAATGTATAGGAGTAGATGATTTCAATGTTTAATACACTACTCCTGGTTGTTTTACTTAAATTAAACGAAACGATTGTTTTATCGGCTTTTATGTTTAAAAGATATTCTATAATTCTTTTAAAATTGTTAATTGAACCTGTACAGCTAAGTTTAAGATGGAGAGTAATATTGTTTGTTAAAGACTCATCTATAAATTCTATGCCTCTGTTTTTACATTTATACGCTATTAATTTTGTTCTGATATTAGAGGTATCAATAGGGCTTTCTCTTTCGTAAGATTTGCCTTTAAGAAGAATTTCTTTTCTTTCATTTAGAATATTTTTAAGAGTGTCTTCCTGTGTTATACAAATATCACCGTACTGTTTTAAGTTCAATTTAATGTTTTCAATTTCTATATGTTTTTGACGCAGTTCATTTAACTTGTTAACAAAAAACCAGCCTGCAAAACTGCCAAATATGATATAAAGGAGCAAAAGAATCCACGGCAGCGTTCTTTTCATTCTACCTCCTTTTGGGAAACGAAAACACCAGTTTCATCAGTAAAGAGACTATCTAATGGAAAGTGTCTTTTTAGGATATTGACTAATTCATTGTTTTTTGAATACTTTGAAATGAATTTTATACCTTTTCCTTGTTTTTCTATTCTTAAGATGAGACTTTTAAATTTATAATTTGAAAATAGTTTTGAAATGGGTCTAAGTTTGTTTATTTCCCATCTTATTTTCTTTTTTTGCTTTTTTATATTTTCAATTGTATTGTTTACAGAGACAATAGAGTCTTTTATTGCACCAATTTCAGTATTTAGAACCTGTAATGTCTTAAGACTATCCAGTAATTTATTTTTTTCTTTGTTGAATGAAACACTCTTTGTTGTTATAAAAAGGAACAGGATGCCAAACATAACAAAGAGAATTAATCCAGAGAGAGCACTTATTAAAAGAGTATTGGTATCTTTTTTTTGTTTAAACTCTTTTACATCTATTTCTATATCTATCATTCAACCTCCTTTAGTATTAAAGAAAAAGCAGATACAAATTGTGCAGAAGGGGAATAACCATTATATTCAGGAATGATGACACTTTCTTGGTTATTGTTTCCAATATAAAAAGTAGGATTCTTTAGCTCCTGAGGTAAGTCATTTAAAAATGATTCTACGTTGTGATTTTCTAAAATTTTGAATAGTTGAGGAACATCATTTTTTATAACTGCAAGAGTTGAAGAAGTTTCTGTGGTGTGGATTAACGTATACGTATCATTTTTCACAATTCTCTTTATCAGGTTAACCATTGTAAATGTAATTGGATAAATATGAAGAACATGTTTTTTTATGGGATTTAGTATTGTATGTATTCTTTTTATCTCATCAAAAGACAGTTCAACTGCTAAATAGTAATCTTTGATTTTAGTATAGTATTTTTTTATTTTTTTCTCGGTACTGTTAAAATGAAATTCCCATTCATCAAAATCAAAAGGAATGTCATTTTCTATAGGTATTGTTGCCGTTTTAAGATAGTGGGGAATGAAGCCTGCGTATACCTTTGCATTTTCTTTTTTTATGTCGTGTAGCAGGCCCTTAATAGATTTGTAGACTTTTTCTTCAAATAAAAGTGTTTCATAGGATTTTTTTAGCTTTATGCAAAAAAAATTATCATTCTGTATTTCTATACTATATATATTAGACACCATATTTTTTCATCCTCATAATTAATGCTGATTTTCCTCCTTCAAGGATTTTTTCAACAAGTTTTTTTATGCTGGGATTGTCTATATACCCAACGCTACTGTTATCTATATAGCTTCTGTTAAGTTCAGCTCTTAAGGCAATTATTTCTTCAGCATCTCCTAATACAGGGATATTTGCATTATGGGTTGCAATAATAAATTGTCTTTTATCTTTTGCCTGCCTTAAGCGTTCAACAACTTCTTCCACAATAAAGCTATTATCTAAATCTTCTTCAGGTTGATCCACAATAAGTGGAATCTCATTTGGCAGAAGCAATATTCCTAAAACTGCTGTACAGCGTTGACCATCAGAAAGATGATCTATATGCCTGTATAGTGGTTCATTTTCACTCCCTACGTTTAGTGAGATTTCTATATGGGGAGGAATGTATTCTTCTTCTAATTTTAATAGCCTATCATTTTTCATAATAACAAGAGCATCTTCTTCGTTTATCTTGTATATTTCCATTAGTGATTGTATACCTTTCCTCGCATTTTTTATGAGTGTTTGCAAGGAAAAATCATTAGTTTTAAAAAGAGAGTTAATAGTGTTATTGTCTATTTCCGGATAGTATAAACCTAAAAGATTTTTAATGGTTTTATTATCCGGTCTGTTGTATATCTCTGTTTTTATCTTGTTCTTTAAATGCTTGTTCCATCTTTCAACTTCTTTCTGCATAGTAGTAAATTTACTGTTAAAAATATCGTGAAGGTTTGATATGAGTTTTTCTCTTTCTTCGTAAAGCATGTCTTTTCTTTGAAGAAGTTGATCAATTTCAATTTTTATGTCTCTGAGCCTTCTTGCTTCAGTTTCCAGATTTATAAATTCATTAATATCAACATCCGGATAAATCTCCTGGAGTTTCCTTAGCCCTTCTTTAAAGGAGTCTTCTGCTTTAGCATATTTTATTTCCCATTCCTCTGTAGCCTCTTTTAGTATGGCTTCTTTAGTTTTTAACTCCGCTATTAAGTGATTTATTGTATTTACGAAGGTATTTATATAGTTGTCTATATGAGAGTAGTAGTTATTTATAATCTCTTTGTTTAATACCTCTTCATCCTTTTCTTGAGGTATTTTCTCCCTGATTTCAGTAATTACGTCTAATAATCTTCTTTCTATATCTAATGTTAGCTCTTTATTTTTTTCAATTATATGTTTTTCCTTTTCAAACATTCTTTTTTCATTAAGTTTTTCCGGAATTTCCATTTCTTCAAATCTTTGTAGCTTTTCCTCAATTGAAGGAAGAAGAGATATCAGACTTCTTTTCTCATCTAACTCTTTTAATAGGGAAATAAGTTCTTCTGTATTTTTACGTAGTTTGATTCGTAATTCTTTTTCTTTTTCACTGAATTTTATAAGCTTTTTTTCTACAAATCTTTCAAGTAAAGATAGCTGAAAATTAGGTTTCTTTGATATTTCGTATATCTCTTTACTCCCATATATATCAACGCTAAATATATCTTCCGGGCTATAATCCTTTTTCTCCAGGGTTTCAAAATCATATATATCCGGGGGAAAGGGATATGTTCTTGTTATTATGTATCTTTTGCTTTCGAAACCTCCGGTTTCGATGATAAGTGAGATTTTAGAGCCTGTTTGAAAAACATCTTTTAGAATTTGTTGATGTTCTTTCCTGTTTCTTTCAGTTTTAGGTAGCTGATTTAAGGCATATCGAATAGTTTCAATAGCTGTTGTTTTCCCTGTCCCTCTTCCTCCGATAAGGCAATTCATATTTTCATTAAAATGAATCTTTATTCCGGAAAGAAAACCACCTTCCCATGATGCAGCAAGAATTCTTGGGTATTGAGTAGGGAAGTAATCTCCTTCTGCTTTAATTTTGGTTTTCCAGTCAATAAATGCGATTCTCAACCCTTCAATGGAAGGTTCTCCTACTCTGATGTAAACCCTTTTTGTCCCAATTTCTTTAATACTTTCTGCGCCAGAGACGTGAATAGAGGTTAAAGGGAATCTTCTTAGTTTGTTTTCCTCGTTATTGTAAATTATTTGTTCTGCTTTTTCTGTTAATGTTTTATTTCCTTTTAAAAATATGCCTGTGATATACGGGTCTTTTATTAGTTCTATAAAATCGTTGTTTTCTTCATTATCATACAGGAGAATGTTAAGGCCTCCTTTTTTCTTAATTCTGGTAAGCATTACTCTATAATCTATATTTATTGGAATAGGTTTTTTATTTCTAAAGAATCGCCTGCCTGTGGAAAGGCCAAAAGAGGAGAGCATCTCATTTAACTCTTCACCTTTTTTTGTACTGTCAAATAAAGAAAGTATTCTTAAGCCATTTTTCAACTCAGTAATAAATCCCGGAAAAACAGTGATACCTTTTTCTGCAAGGTGAGTTTTAATGATATCAAGCCATTTGTAGCCTCCTTTCTCTTCCATCCCAAGATTCTCATCAGCAATGCCTATCATTTTAATGTTTGTTTCTTTTAATCTTTTGAAGAGTAAATTGAGAAAGGTGGCATTGTCTACAACTTTTCCATCCATCAAGGGTGGATTAAATTTGTTTGATGAAGGAGAATGTATGAACAAGTCAGCTGGAATAAAACTCGCCCCATTTTTTATTTCTAACATTTTTTTTATATCTTCAATACTCATTATACCTCCTATCGCCAGCAGTTATTATAAAGTATGAAAATTGTTACAATCAATAAGAGTGTTATATACAGATATAATCTATAACTATATTTTTTCACATTTAATTATATACTTTTATAGCTTTCTGTCAATATTTAGAAATGTGTTTGTTTTTTATAAAAAAAAAGCAGTGCAGGAAATATTTCCTGCACTGCTTTAGGGAGGTTATTGTTATCTAACAATTACAGCTTTAATTGCTTTTGTTTGAGTTCCCTTTCTTATAACAATATAATAGATTCCTGTGGAGAGTTTATTTCCTTTACTATCTTTACCGTCCCAGACTATTTTGTGTGTACCTGCTTGGACTTTATTGTTTATTAGAAGTTTTACAAGTCTTCCAAGATTATCAAACACGCTTATTGTTATGTTTTCACTGGACTTTATACTGTAAAGAATTTCTGTCGTTGAGACAAAAGGATTAGGCCTGATATAGTCTATTGTTACATCATTGTTTTCCTCAATCCCTGATGTTCCTATAAAGATATGATAGTCTTCTACCTCTCCGGTTGGAGCCTCGCCTTTGACTGTTTGAGCTTCTTCTCCGTAGCAAAGTCTAAATCTTCCCCAGGTTCCTGTGTCAGAGACCTCTGAATTGCACATAAAGGTTAATCTGAATATCTGGCATGTGCTGTTCCATGTGGTAGGATCAGATTCTAAAAGATAGGTATTTAAATCAACGTATTCTCCTTCATCTGGTCCTATTTTCTTTACCTTAAGCCATTTTAACCATTCGCCGTCATCAGTCCATTCTCCATCAAAGTTCCAATCAATCCATCCTGCAAAGTAGACTTTTTCTCCTTCAGTAAGAGCTGATTTACCAGGGGTTGAAATCATCACATCAAGGCTACATACCTGATTAGGTATGTAGGGGTAATAGAAAATAATCCCATCATCCCCTTCAACTATCGGATTCGGTGAATCTTCGTGCCCTCCGGCTTCATCCCATGCATCAACCTCAGGGTCTTCTTCTACTGTGTCAGGAACACAGTCACAGGAAGAATATTTTGCTATGTCTCCTAACCATGTAAGCTGAGGAACATTTACTCCATGTCTTGCTCCATCATTGGCAAGGAGAGATGGGTATGGAGGATCTGGAGCATCTCCAAAATCAAATTTTGCATCACACGGATAAAATATCTGAGCAATAGCATCGTTTTCAACGTTTACGTCCCTATCATGTTTTGTGAAGTATTTAAAGTTATATGCAAGTCCTTTTTTAGGTTCAAACGTTGAGAATTCAACGTATTCATCAGATAATGGTGCAATTGTTACCTGTCTTGCATCATTCCAGGTATCAGTTCCGTCAAGAGAGCTAACTTCAACGTAGACCATTGTTGTTACTTCAACTACACTGAAATTATGTATAACAACAGCAGGGGTAATTGGTTTTGTTTCAAGACATCCTGAAGGAGCTGCTATTTTTGTAGGACCTACATCTACACCTGCTATTGCAAATACCTCATAAACTACAGGGGATGATTGTTCATCAGTTGTCATTTCAATCTTATACTGGAAATCCTTTCCAGAAAGCTGCAAGTCACCAATATTAACACTATCTCTATATTCACCTATCTGGGCGCTGTATCCTCCTAAATAGTCTCCCATATTATTAACATCGTTGCTGCTACGTACATAGAATTTTGTGCTTGAACCTGAAGGAACGCAGGCCTCCCATCCAATGTAGTACCACTGAAGGTTTTCAGTGATTTCAAATACAGATGATTGAAGTGAAGCAGAGGCAACATATCCCTGAGCAACCTTGTTTTCATACCAGGCAAACTGGTGACCGCTATTATAATCAGATATAAGAATGTCTACGTCCTTATCGTAGTCGCCACAGACACCAAAGGTTCTATCAAGATTGACTGCATAAATCCAGTGTGAGTTTCTGTGGTTGTCAACTGTATAGACATCAAACTCTCCGCTGTCGTTCTGCCGGAAGTATCCAATGCTTGTTAATCCGGATACAACGTCTACCCTACCGTCCATATCCATATCTGTTGCATAGGCTGCATCTCCCCATGTTCTTCCAGTCCTGTTCGGATCTCTCCAGATCTCATGTGCTTCAAATTCGCTTGCATCGCCGTTTACATTCTCATACCAATATGTAGGTTCGTAGTCAGTCCACTGGTGCCCAAACAGGACATCATTATCCCCGTCATTGTCAAAATCATTTATAGAAACACCGTCTCCTCCGCCAAGAGATGTATGCCAGACCTCATTGAACTTACCAGTGGAGTCATTAAGGTATACATATCCTCTTCCGTTCGCAACAGCAAGATCAATATATCCATCACCATTTATATCCTTAAGGTTCACACGCCAGTATGCACCTCTTCTGCTCCATTTGGTATATGTTGTGTCGTTGTTATTGCGAGTGAATACCTCTATTTTTGGGTTGCTTCCAATACGTCTTCCAATAACAAAGTCCATATCTCCGTCATTGTCCACATCTGCAACAGCACCAGATGAGTAGGATACAGTTCCGTCTGTCCTTAAATCTTCTATCTTATGGCCTATGAAATTAAAACCCCCTGTATTTTCAAACCACCATATATCCTGGACAGGAACAAGAATATCCATGTCTCCGTCACCATCAATATCAGCACAGTATATAAGACCTGCAGTCCCATTGTTGCTTGTCGGTCCGGTAAGTGTTTTTACTCTCGTAAATGTTTTGTTTCCTGTTTCAAGGAATTCATTCTTGTATATACGTATTTCATCTTTTCCAGGTAGCCATCCAGCAAGGTCATAATCACCATCTTTATCAAAGTCTGCCGGAAATATTCCTGTATGTCCTGTTATTCCGTTATCAGTATCAATTACATGTTTTGTCCAATTATCGTAGTTCCATGAAGTAGCTATAGGACTAATCTGATTTTCAATGGTAAAAAGCATCTGATCAGATTGATAAAACTGTGTACCCCAATGAGAAACAGGGCCTAATACACCACCTCCTCCTATCCAATTATTCTGACTTTCAGTCAGAGGAGCCTGGAATAACAAAAGAGCTAAAATATACATTAACAACCTCCTTTTTTATCCCCACCAAGTAGTATACATATATTTTGAAGTTTGTCAAGTAAATTTTTTTTATTATTTTTAATATTTATTATTGACAATTAGCTGGGAGCTGTATCTTTTTTGTTAATGAAATCTGGATTGTACCGGCATTTTGCTTTTTTATACTCAAAGAAGTATCAATGCCTAAAAACCTCGTTTATGGAATCCATACTGTATGTTTCATAAGTGGATACTTTAAATTTAAAGAATCCTTTGTAATTTGTAGTGGTAATAATATCATTACCTATATAGTCATAGGTATTTTTATAAAGCTTATTGATTTGTTCTATACTACCTTTTTTTTAAGGCTCTTTAACTCCCCATTCAGCAATGATTTTTATTTTATTTTTAAATGTAGTGCAAAGTTTATTGTATGCGGTGTCCATAGCCTTACCAAAGCTAATCCAATCATCATCATTGTATTGAGCGCCATAAACACTGACACCAATAATATCAATATACTCATTTCCAGGATAGTATGCGTCAATACTATTCCATTTTTCATCTGGATAGGAGATGTTATTTATCTGATACATCCACATAACATTGTTAACATTATATGATTTAAAAAGATTAATGATGTGAATGTAGGCATCCTTGAATTTTTCAGGCCCATCAGCTTTAGTAGTATCACCGTATATTGTTGTTTTACTTCCTCCCTGATAAATTCCACTCCATGGGAACCAATTGCCATTCATTTCAACGCCAAAGGTTGCTATAACCGGATAATTTTTGTCCTTTATAATATCTGACCATATAGTGAGGAATTCGTCATATTTTCCATTTATGATATCTTCAAGGTCTATGCTGTTTTTGTCATCAGACCAATAGGGAGCATGCCAGGGCATAAAACGGACAATAGGCACTGCATGGGTTTTGTGTATCTTATCTAACTGGGGCCCGGTTCTATTATCCTCTCCAAAGAATACTGAGAATGGGACTAACACAGGACGTTTTAGGGTAAGGGCTCTAAAGGTATCAAGTCTTTCTTTTTCTACAGAGTCTTCAAACTCTCCCCACCCAGGGAAAACCCCTATATAGTATCCTTTTTCAGGGAATACTACTGAACTGTCATTGGTAATAATAGTATCAATGAAATATTCAGAGGATATGCTGTTTTTAAAACTTTCCAACGCTTCCTCATCTGAGTTTATTCTTAAATCAGAAATTGTGCCATCTTCGTTTTCCCATTTATCACTGTAGACAATCATTGCTTTGAATGCAGTATACTTATGTATCATTAAATATAGTGCATCCTCGTACCACTGCGCCTTATTTTCTTGATTTATTGAGCAAGATAAAATAATAAATATAACTAATATTAGTCTTTTCATCTTTGGATTTTACATAAAATTTTCTATCAGTCAAGAAAAAAATACGCTTTTTGTAATTTTATTTTATAAGCAATAGGTGTTTCCTCTGGTTACTGTTTATGGAAATAAAGTATATACCAGGGCAAAGACTACCACTATTTAGCTCAACATAAGATTTCCTTGCAACAGAAGAGTAAATTTTTATTCCATTCACATTGTAAATATTTATTCTGTCACCAGGTTTTAAGTTGTTTAAATATATTCTGTTTACAGCAATCTTTTTTTTATATTCATCTATCCCTGATTTAACATATTCATACGCACCTATATCATATATTTTATCACGTTTTACGTCTTCAATATCGTACTTTACTATGTAATCAACATAGTTAGTGCCTTTGTCAATAGCCTGAGAAGAAGATTTTAAATGGTAGTTGTTATTGGTATAGTCTACAAATATGTCTTTTCTATCATCAGCAATTTGTGAATGAGTATCAAACCCTGATGATTGCCACTCTGAAAGAGACACGGTTGTTTCACCCCAATCGTTACTGAATCTGTCTACAACTAAGTTATAATCAGAATAAAAGCCATTTAATGACGAATTATCAATGGATATACTTCCTCTTGAGGGGTTTAGATTGATAAGTATGTTGTTAAGCACAGTATCGTTGGTAGATGAGGTATTGATATTTATACACCATCTTCCATCTTCCGCATTTACAATGGTATTATTGTATATTTTTGTATTGAAAGAGCCATTGGAAGCATCAATTCTATATAGGCTTATGCCAGATGTATGGTTGTCTACAATCAAATTGTTGTAGATATACGAATTTGCTACACCGTCGCAGTTTATACCTGAACCACCTCCTATCCCATTCTCATAAACAATATTGCTTTCAACAATAGCATTTGTTATCAATCCATCACCTCCCATACTTTCATCTCCATTCATGTGTATACCGCATTGATAATTATCATGAGAGAGATTAAATCTTATATGGGGATTATCTGCACTGTTTGAAACATATATTCCGTGCTCTTCTTGAGAGAATTCACACTCATTATATTCTATAGAAACATTATCTGCAAAGCCAGTGAATATTCCCCAGCGTCCATTATGAGAGCAAAAATTCCCATTTAGGGTTATATTGTTTGATTGAGCAATCCTTATGCCAGCTCTTTCAATACCAATGATTTTGAATCCCTCCACAAAAATATAGGAAGAATTCTCTATGTTTATGCCGTCGGGTGTCATAGTATTTCTTGCAGTTATTCTAACATTATCCTCTTCAGCAATAAAGTACACAGGTTTTAGCTCTTCTGCTTCTTCCTCAACATAAAAACCATTATATTCTCCATTGTAAACAGAAACTGTGTCTCCTTTTTGAACAATATCTGCTGCATGTTGAATTGTAAGAAAGCTTTCCTCTCTTGATAAGCCTGAATTATTATCATTTCCATTCTTTGTAACAAAGTAATGTTCTGCATTTAGAAATGTGAAACAAAAAGAAAAAATAACTATTTTTTTCATAAAACCTCCTTTTATGTTTTAGCTAAATACTGCTAAAATACTGAAGTTAAGCATTTAATTTACTGTATAAGAGAGCTTAAGTATTCAGTTGCCTCTTTAAGAGACCTCATAATTTCTATATCTTTAAATTCACTGATAAAGTATCTACCGTAGTATTTTTTATAAATTCTCACGTCAAGTATGCTAACAAGACCTTTATCCGTTTTGTGCCTGATTAGTCTTCCCACCCCCTGTTTTAGTTTTATTATTGCTCTGGGAAGTGAATACTCATAGAATCCGTCTCTTCCTTTTTCTTTGAGATTATTTATCTTTTTAAAAGCTCTTGGCTCATCAGGAGATTCAAATGGCAATTTTGTTATTATTGTCGAGATAAGACTTGTCCCAGGGATATCAATACCTTCCCAGAAACTCATTGTAGCGATTAAGATAGCCTCTTCCTCGTTTTTGAATCTTTTGAGAATTGTTTTCTTTTCCATGTCTCCTTGAACATAGATGTTATGGATAGAATGTATATTTTCCTTAAGAAACGTAAGCATGTCAAAACTTGTTGTAAGAATTAAACTTCTCCCTTGAGATGCTTCAATTAGTTTATTAATAATATCCTTAATAGCGGTCTTAAAAAGTTTTGAATTTGGAGGAGGGATATCAGGTATAAAAAACTTTATGTTTTTTTTACAGAAGGGAGAAGGATAAATTTCTCCATTGTTTTTAAAGCCAGTACTGTTTGCAAAGAAATCAAATTTTCCCTTTACGCTTATGGTTGCTGAGGTTAAGATAACAGGAATTTCAGGTTTAATAAGCCTTTCATTTACTACTTCTTTAACGTCTATTAAAGCAGAACGCAGTACGGGAATCTTGCCTTCATTCTCAATCCAGTAAACCATATTCTCATTATTCATTTCTGTAAACATGGCAAAATCATTTATTATTTTTTCTGTTCTTTCCTGTATGTATGAATACTCCTGTTTCACAGTTTCATCACTGCTTTTTAGTTCACTAAAGATTTCTTTAAACTCTTTAAGGTATTCTAACACTGGTATTCTCAAATCAATGGGTTCTTTAAGTATTTTTTTTCTTTCCTCGGCTTTTATTTGTTT
>JALVRC010000043.1 GCA_027025255.1 Caldifarciminota bacterium | reverse complement strand
CAATATACCATCTTATTGTGTTTTTTTCATCTTCGGGATTCTCAGAAAGTTTCTTTCTTGCATACTTTTTCAGTATTTCATGCATAGTGAAAATACCTCTTTGAACCTTCTGAATTAAGGATTTATCAATTAAAGAAGCTAATATTCTTAGATTGGCGTTAGCTACATACTTAGCTGCTTCCATTGTAAAATTACCAACAAAAATAGATAGCCTTGACAAAACTATCTTCTCACTTTTATTAAGATAGCCCCATGAATAGTTAAGAACCCTTTTAAAACTTTTGTGTCTGTCAGAAAAACCTTTAACATCTGTTTCAAGTAAATTAAATCCCCTTGAAATTTCCTTATAAATTTCTTCAACAGATAGAGTCTTTAGCCAGGAGACAGCAAGTTCTATACCCAGCGGAATCCCATTTACTTTACTACATATCTTTTTTACCAGAGCTATTTCCTCCTCACTGAATTCCAGACTTGAATCAATTCTTTTAGCAGCACTAAGAAACAGTAAAACAGCATCTGATTCTCCGTCTATTCTCATTCCCTTAAGCTTAAATGTCCATTCCCCTTTTATATTTAATCGTATCCTGGATGTTATAATAAATTTAACTTTAGAAACCTCTTTTAATATATTTGTTAAAATAGTAGCACCATCAATAACATGTTCAAAATTATCCATTACCAAAAGCATCTTTTTACCCTTCAAAAATTTTACAAGTTGCTTTAAAGGACTTTCAACTGAATGAAACATCATATTAACATTAAGCACATTAGCAATAGAGGATATAATCAACTCATGCCTATCTATAGAGCTAAGAGGAACAAAGTAAACTCCATCAGGAAATTCATTTATATGCTTTTGAGCTATTTCTAAAGCCAATCTTGTTTTACCCATTCCTCCTCCTCCCAGAAGAGTAATAAGTCTTACCTCAGGAGAAATAAGAAGGCTGTGTATTTTTTCTAATTCTTCCTTTCTTCCAATAAATTCTGTAGTTTGTTCAGGAAGATTATTAGGATGTTTCCCTAATGTTCTTAATGGCAGGAAATCCTTTAATTCTAAATCAGGATGAGTTAGTTGATATATCTTCTGTGGTTCTTGAATACCCTTTAACATATATGAGCCGAGATATATAACCTTTGCCTTATCAGGTATTCTCTCATTATTAACAACATTTTCTGAAAGGAGAATTTGACCTCCCCATCCTATATCCAGCATTTTTGAGGCTAAATTCACATCATAGCCAAAATAATCATCTCCTCTCTGTTCTGCCTCTCCTGAATGTAAAACGACCCTTATCTTTAAACCGCCTACCTCACTGCAATCAATCTGAAAAAAAGCCTTTTCTATCTCAATAGCACAATTTAAAGGGTCACCATTTTCAAAAATGGCAAAAATACCATCCCCTGTATTCTTTACTACTTTTCCTCCAAACTTTAAAACAAGATTAGTTACAATTTTATCATGTTGCTGAAGAACCATACTCATCTTTTTTCCACATTTTTTCCATTTTTCTGTTGAATTTTCTATATCAGTGAAAATAAATGTAATCATCACATGCTTCTTGATTTAATAAAACATGTTAGCAATATTGATAGAAATATTAAATTTTACTCTCCTATTCAGACAAATAAGTAATCTCCATTTCTCCATTTGAAATATTATATACAAAAAAAACGTTTGTCAAGTATTTGTTTGGGGTTAAAAAATAAAAAATACGAACTGATACCTGAAAATAAACAATTCCTACCTTGAATTACATCCTCTATATTATTTTAAAATAAAAAGATATCAATATAAAAAGCCAATAGCTTCTCTAACCTGTTGCATGGTTTCTTTTGCTATTGCTCCAGCCTTTTTTGTCCCCTCATATAGTATTTCTTTTACTTCATCTATGTGCGATTGATAGTATGCCTGTTTTTCATGTAATGGCTCTAACTCTTTATTAATATTTTTAATAAGCATCTTTTTGCATACTACACAACCTATTAAAGCCTTCCTGCATCCATTATTAACATACTCTATCTCATCTTTAGTTGAAAAAAAAGTATGCCACGCAAACACATTACAAACTTCTGGATTACCAGCATCACTTTTCCTCTTACGTTGAGGATCAGTAACTGCCTTTTTTAGTATCTTTTCTTCAGTTTCTTCTGCTGTTTCATCAAGATAAATACAATTATTAAGACTTTTACTCATTTTTTCTCTTCCATCAAGACCAAGTATTCTTTTGGCTTTGCCTATAATTTCTTTTGGTTCAGGGAAAACATTTCCAAAAATGCTGTTAAACCTACGCGCAATTTCTCTCGTTAACTCAATATGCGGTACCTGATCCTCTCCAACAGGAACAAATTCTGCTTTATAAAGAAGTATATCCGCTGCCATAAGGACAGGATAGTCCATCAGCGCCATATTTATATTATCCGGGTTTTGCTTTATCTTATCCTTAAATGTAGGAACTCTTTCAAGCCAGGAGATTGGTGTTATTGTATTTAAAATCCAGGCTAATTCAGTATGTTCTTTAACTCCGGATTGAAGCATTAATATACTTTTCTCCGGGTCTATACCTGCAGCTAAATAATTAATGGCTGCATTTAGTACTCTATTGTTCATCTCTTCTGGGTTATATTTTACAGTCATTGCATGATAATCAACAATTCCAAAGATTGTATCGTACTTATCCTGTAGGGATATCCAATTTTTTATCGCCCCTAAATAATTACCTATATGTAATCTGCCTGACGGCTGAATGCCTGAAAATACTCTCTTCATATAATAGCCTTGTCTCCCGTTTTAAAGCATTTAAGATAAGATTTAAATCATCAGTACAGGTATGACACATAATACCAATCCTTATTATCTTATCCTTTAGATGCAGCTGACCATTAGCAAAAAGTATCCCTTCCCTGTCTCTGATTCGTTCAATTATAACTGAACTTGGTGTATTGTTATCAGCTTTTAGAACAAGTAATGCATGAGAAGGATGCTTCGGAAATATTTCCCATCCCATCTCTTCAACCCCTTCCTTTAAGAAATTGTATGACGACGCATATATATCCCACAATTGTTCAGCACTTTTAGATGCCATATCTTCCAGTGCTCCAGCTAAAGCCAGCATAATTGTTATAGAAGGAGTAAATGGAGTAAATCCGTTATCCAGAAAGTCCTTATATATACTTAAATCAAAATAAAACTTTGGAAGATTACTCTTTTCAATAATAGGTTCAACTTCATTGCTTACTGCAAGAAACCCTATTCCAGGAGGGGCACATATCGTTTTTTGAGAACCTCCGACAATCCCTGCAATCCCCCAATCATCCATTCTGATAGGGTCAGCCCCAAATCCTGCAATACCATCAACAATAAGCAATTTCCCATATTTCTTAGCTATTTGAGAAATAATCTTTATATTATTAACAGCTCCAGTAGAAGTTTCCGAAAGAGTTGTATATACATTCTTAGCCTTGGGGTGTACTTTTATAAATTTTTCCACTCTTTCAGGGTCCAGACTATTTCCCCATTCTTCAGTATAGTATGCAACCTTTAATCTATATCTTTCAGCTATATATTTCCATCTATCTCCAAAGACTCCTGTAGAAAGTATTATAATTTCATCATCTACACGGTTAAAATTGACGATAGCTGCTTCCATTGCACCTGTTCCTGAGGAAGAAAAAAAATAAACTCTGGAGTTTTTCGTTAGAAGAACCTTTTTTATGGAATCTTCTGCCCTTTCAAAAACCTCTTTAAAAGCCTTATCTCTATGATAAGGTAAAGCCTGATTAATATCATGTAAAATACTTGGTGATAGTTCAACAGGCCCTGGAGTGAATAATCTATATCTTACCATGCTCATTTTTCTAAAGCTCTCCTTGTTCTTCTTAAAGCACAAAATTCACCGCACATTGTACATACCCCATCTGCTCTCTGGGGATACTTTTCAAACTTTTTCCTTGCTTTCTCAGGGGCTAAAGCTATACTAAATTGCTTCTCCCACTCTAAATTAAATCTAAAATTGGCCATTTTCTTCTCCTTTTCTGGTATTCTACCTTCTCTACCAATATCAGCTATATGAGCAGCTATCTTAGACGCTATCACACCTTCTCGTACGTCTTCTAATGTTGGTAAGCCAAGATGTTCAGCAGGAGTTACATAACAAAGGAAATCAGCTCCAAAATAACCTGCCATTGCCCCCCCAATTGCAGATACTATATGATCATATCCAGGTGCCAAATCTGTTGGCAATGGACCTAAGACGTAAAAAGGAGCATTATGACACAAAGATTTCTGTATACGTATATTTGTTTCAATCTCATGAATAGGGATATGACCAGGACCTTCAACCATTACCATAACCCCCTTTTCTCTGGCTCTTAAAACTTGCTCTCCCAGGAGTATAAGTTCCTGGATCTGAGCTCCATCTGTTGCATCTACTAAAGCCCCAGGACGTAATCCATCACCCAGGCTTAAAGTTACATTATATTCTTTTGCCATATCAAGCAATGTTTCAAAATACTCCTTAAGCGGATTTTCTTTATTATTATAAGCAATCCACTCAAGCATCATACTCCCCCCACGACTTACAACACCACTTACCCGTGGATTACTCCTGAGCCTTTCCAAAGATTCCTTAGATACACCAGTATGTACTGTTATAAAATCAACCCCATCCTCAATATGCTTTTTAATACCGTCAAATATCTCATCTACTGATAATTCAACAAAAGACTTTTGCTTCTTAGCAGCATCAAGGGCAGCCTGATATACTGGGACAGTACCAACAATCACATCAGAGTGTGAAATAATTTCACGTCTTATACTGTCCACATCTCCCCCAATGGAGAGATCCATCACTGCATCAGCTCCAGCCTTTACAGCTATTTCCAACTTTTTAATCTCATTTTCTATATCTGCAATATCAGGAGAAGAACCGATATTAGCATTTATTTTTATTCTAAGCCCGTTTCCTATACCAATCGGCTCAACATCTCTTGGCCTTTTTTTATTGTAAGGTATTACTATTTCACCTTTTTCTATCCCTCTCTTTATATAATCTTGAGACCGCTTTTCCCTTTCAGCAACTTTATTTATTAATTCTTGAATTTCCATGCCGTATTATACATATTTATTTGTGATTGTCAAGCGATAACTTTCTCCTTTGAGCTCTTTCAATATTTAAACGCGCTTTCTTGTTTGAGGGGTCAATTTCTAATATTTTCTTCCATAAGGAAATAGCAGTGTCATAATCTCCAGTTGTATATGCAGTTATTCCCTGGACATAAAGAGATTCAATATCTTTTTTAGAATACTTTTTACTTCTGTTTATTCTTTCTATATATTTCTTCGCTTCCAAATTATCTGAATCAAGACTTAAAACCTTATTAAAATAAAATAAAGATTTTGTTAACATTCCATTAGCATACATTTTCAGACCTTTCTGCATGTATGTCTTCGTCTCCTCTCTTATTTTCCGTTTTATCTCCTCCTCAAGAATTCTGGCTTCTTTTAAATTCTCTTTGGCGAGTATACGTGTAACCATCTCTTTTGCTTTTAAGTACATACCTTTACTTAAATACTCACGTGCTTTAAATAAATTTATATTTTCCCATTCTTCTCTTGCTTTATCAGACATTTCTAAATAAATAGTAAAAATAGTATCCTTATTATTCTGTGCAATATAAGAAAACAACTTAGATGCATTAACAAAATCACCCTTTTTAAAATACTCAATCGCCATATCAAAGGTATCCTTTAACCCTAAAGGGAGAAGATCTTTACCTGTCTTAAGATTAATATATGCTTCCTTTAAATAAACATCAACACTATCATCGTAAACAAAAGAAGAAATATAGGAAAATTCTCTTAAAACCCCAAGCCAGTTTTTAGTTTTATAAAATAGTTTGCCCTTTTCATAATGCCTGTAAATCTCAACATTTCTTTTTAGACTTTCAACTTCCTGCAAGCTCTTTTTGGCTTTTTCAAATTCAGGATACCATATTAAAGCTCTATCAAAATCTTCAATTGCATCATCGTATTTTTTGTTTTTAAATGAGACAATCCCTGCATCATAAAATGACTGTGCAGTCTGATACACAAGATTATCAACTGTATCTACATTTCTTATATAGTTATGATAAGAGAGATTAACAACATGTTTTAATCCTTCTTCCCTTATGGTTACTAAATAATATATATCTATGTTTTTTATTGAAATCTTAAACCCGGGTGATATTTCATTTATTCCAATGAATTTTATATTTACAAAAGGAGAAATAAGCCATCTATTATAAGAAAAATAAAAATCGGACTGAGCATTTGAATATATCC
>JALVRC010000042.1 GCA_027025255.1 Caldifarciminota bacterium | reverse complement strand
CCCTCTATCTTATTCAACTATTAAAAATATCACCAATCGCGTGAAGTATACAGATTTTTTAAAGAAAGTCAAGTGTTTAATCTCATACAAAAGTATTAAAATTCACAATCTTAGCTCCTTTCCTATAAAGGATTTAGAGAATATTTATCTAAATCTGGGTTGTTTTTATTTTTTTTTGCCCATTATTTTTTGAACTTTTTTAAGGAAGTATCAGGTAAAACGTTATTATCAACACATTTAAGACTATTATTACCCCATAAAATAGGTACTATTTTCTCTTTTCTGATAAAAAACTATGCTTTAACTACTACCAATTCTTTCCATGACGTAGTATAATGAAAAGAAGCACGACGTCTCTCTTCATCCTCTATTCTGCCTTTGTATATAGAAGAAAAAACACTGCTAACTGTCCCTTTTCCCCATTTACTATTTATCTTATCCACAGCCTCTGTTAATATTCTATTTATTCTATTTTCATATAAATCTGAAAATACCTTATTAGTACAGGGACTTAAATCAGAGAGTATTATTCCGGCTTTTTTGTATCTATACCCCCCTTTGAAAATCCTTTTAAGCAAAAGAGAAGATATTTTCATAAATTCCTCTGTATATGCATTAGCGACTTCAAACTTCCTTTCTGCAGAACGAGAATATTTTCTTTCTGCATATTCTCCAGTAGATATATACACTGCTAAACGACCTGCACAAAGATTATATCTTCTTAATTCCTCTGTTGCCATTTCCACATATCTTTTTATGGCAGCCTCTAATAAATTTATATCTTCTATGGGTTGTTTAAAAGAGCGTGATCTGGTAATACTTTTAGGGAATTTTCTGTGCTCAAACCCAATAACTGCCTCCCCATTGACTTCTCTTACAAGCTTAACACCGTTAATACCGAGCAAGCTTCTTATAAATCTTATATTCGCCTCTCTTAAATCAAGGGTATTTCTTATACCAAACCTACTGAGAAGCTTTTTTGTTTGCTTACCCACCCCCCATACCTCTCCCACAGGATAATCTTTAAGAACCAATGGTTCATTATCCTCTAATAAAAGAAAAACATGACTACCCGTTCTCGTTTTGGCTATATGAGTTGCTATTTTTGCAAGTGTTTTACTCCTGCCTATACCTATAGAAACAGGTATACCAAGCCATTTCTTCAATGCAACCCTGATTTTTAACGCCATATTATACATCTCAGTACTCATTTCCCTGAAATTTACAAAAGCCTCATCTATAGAATAAACCTCCATATCCTTTACAAACATGGAAATAGTCTCCATAACCCTTTTGGACATATCACCGTATAAGGAAAAATTAGCAGAAAAAAGCTTTATCCCCTTCCTATCTATTATATCCTTATACTTAAAAAGAGGTGCGCCCATAGGGATACCGAGTGCTTTTACCTCATTGGATCTTGCAATAATACACCCATCATTGTTTGAAAAAACAACAACAGGAACATTCTCCAAAGAAGGGTCAAACACTCTCTCACATGAAACATAAAAATTATCACAATCTATAAGCCCATACCACTTCATACAACACTATGAATTACATATGTTACAACCCCCCATATATAAAGCTCGCTTCCTTCTTTAACCTCTATAGGCTCATATTCTTCATTCTCAGGTAAAAGAAAAACACTGCTACCACGTACAGCCACCCTTTTAACTGTCAGTTCTCCATCTAAAGCAGCAATTACAATACTATTATTTACAGGTTCTATTGCCCTGTCAACTATTAAAATATCTCCGGAGTGTATTCCGGCATTTATCATTGAGTCACCCTGTACACGGACAAAGAATGTTGCAACAGGATGTTTTATAAGATATTCATTAAGATCCAGGCTTTTCTCAATATAATCATTAGCAGGAGAAGGAAACCCCGCAGGTACACTGCTAAAAAAAAGAGGTAGTTTTATGGCCTTATTCTTTGCTATCCTTAATATTTCTTTTACAACAAGAGCCATCTTATTTCACAATATATGCTGACGCACTGTTAAAGCCCTTAAATATAGGTGGGTCTTTGGAAAAATCTATTGCACTGGATATTCCAAGAGAAACCCCTACCTTAACAGTCTCTCCCTCTACAATATGTATATCCTCAACTGAAGAAGCATTCACATAAACAGGTACAGCATGAGGAACAACTATACTCCCCTCATAGTAGGTTATAACAAGGCTATCTATAGCTAATTTCACCCCTTTATAAATCCCTGTATCAACCTCTACCGCGCCTGTTATATCATACAATACATCTACATCCACTCCAATCTGCCATGTAGAAGTATCGCCTTTCTCATTCTTCCATATAGAAACAGTATCAGAATTATTAAAAAGAAAGGCCTCAGAAAATCTCACTATAACTCCTTGATCAGCGTATGTTCTTTTTAACAAAGGCGCATCACTCACCCCGACCTGAATATTCCCTTTCACACCTGAGTCAGGAGACATGCTGCAACTTAAAAAGAACAAGACTATTCCCAGCGTAAAAAACCTCATATACACCTCCTTATTTTATGAGGAATACAGGTATTTTACTCTTTCTAATTACCTTCTCCGCTGTTGAACCTATAAATAAATCTTCCATAAATCCATGTCCTCTATATCCAATCATAATAAGAGAGACCTGCTTTTCATCCGCAATATTCAAAATCTCCTCATAAGGAATGCCTTCTTTCACTATAACCTCAGTCTTAATACCCTCTTTTTCCAGAGCCTCTGCCAGCTTCTCAAGCTGCATCTTGCTTGTATTAATAAAAGCAGTCTTCGTATCAGCATCAAAATATGAACCTGTCACAGGTCCGTATTCAGGCAGTCCTCGTAAATCAACAACATGCACGAGAAAAACCTTTTCTACACCTGCTTCTTTTAATGACAAAATATAATCCATAACCTTATTACCCGGCTCTGAAAAGTCTGTAGGAAAAAGTATCTTTTTAAACATATATCATCCTCCTTTTTCATTATTATACACATATACATACCGATGTCAAGCGAAATAAAACTATTTTAAGAGGAAAAAGATTAAAAGGCTATCTCTTGGTTTTAAATGGAACATTACATTACCTTACTCCACTACAATTACCTTTTTTGTTTCGCTTTTTCCGTTGTGGGTTATGCGGAGGAAGTATATACCCTGAGAAAGTGTGCTTCTGTCAAAGCCTATTATGTGTCTTCCTTTTAGCATGCTTCCTGTATACAACACCTCTATCTTACTGCCTTTATTATCATACAGCTCTGCCTGCACATATTCTTCTCTATTAAGCTCAAGCACTATGGAATCTTTAAATACATCAATACTTATGCCGTTCACCCCCTCCTCCTCTATTCCAACTGACCTTGTTGTAATATGGTACACGTCTTCTCTAAAATGGTAGTTCTCATCTCTGTCCATTACAAATACTACATCATAGTATCCATCAGGTGATAAAACAGGCGCCAGATATTTCTTAGCATCCTCGCAGCCTATATAAACTCGCTTATACCTTGTATTTATATGCTCATCTACCTGTAAATACTCTATACCACGACACCCCCTGGTATCTTCTTTACTACTCCCTACCCAGATTATATGGATTATTCGCCTTTTGAAATCTCTTACTATATGTATATCTCCTATATGGGCTACTTTATACTGATCAAGGTTTATTAATTTTGACCATTTCTTACCATCATAATACCTGTACGTCAGATAGTAATCAAACCTCCCAGCAGGAGTAAATACTATGTGTGGGTTACCATCCCTATCAGTACATATATCTCCATCACCTACATACCCTCCCTCTGTTGTATCAGGTAGAAAGTCTGATACCTGTTCATAGGCTGACCAGCCGTGCAAAGTATCGTATACTGTATAGTCCAACTGCCCATTATCTGTATTCCAAAGTATCATGTGCACCCTGCTCTTTACATCCCAGGTTATTGCAAAAGGTAAACGCCAAGCATCCCTGATCAATTGGTGCTCCTCTCCCCATGTTTCATTCTCGTATACACGGTAGTACACAACTCCAAAATAGGTATAGTACACTGCATATACCCTGCCATCCGGTGTAGCTGTCAGAACCCCCCTCTCTATTATCTTATCTGTTAGTGTCTCTGGCTTTGTCCATTTGCCATCCTTATACATACACCAGTATAAATTACCAAATCCAAAAACCCAATGCACTGTGCCAGACTTATCTGTGCAGAGATTATTTGCCATCATCTCTCCCTCTATTGAAGCAAACTTATAAGGTTCACTCCACCCGTCTCCATCATCGTATGCATACATCATCTTTGTCGGACCTCCTTGCCAGTCCTCAGCCCAGACAACCCAGTACCTGCCAGTGCTGTCTAATGTTATGGCTGGCTCAATAGCTGAATGACCCGGGTTCTTGCTTACGTTTATTGTATCTGACCATGTAAAGTTTACAAACCCTGCAAATAGGTATATTAGCATACTACCTCCTTTTTATATAGCTCCTCTCTACTGGCAATCATTTATTCTACTACAATCTTTCTTGTTATATTCTTATTGTTGGTTCTTAAGACTACAAAGTATGCTCCTTTTGAAAGAGGGGCTGTATCAAGGGTTAATGTATGAATACCCTTTGCTGTTTCTCCTTTATAGAGTGTTTTTATTCTTCTTCCTGCAGAGTTGTACAGAACTATCTCTATGTTCTTATTTTCTGGGAGGATAAGCTTTATACTGGCTTTGCCATTTATAAGAGAACTGAGCTGTATATCAATATCCTTTAGTACATAAGCTGCAGCCTGCTCTCCATCTCCTGTTGATGTAACATAAACAGTATCTGATGGAAGTCCAACATTGTTATAAATATCCACTGCCTTTACATAGAAATAATCACCCTCTGATACATCCTCTGTATAATAATATGTTCCGTATGTCCAGGTTAAAAAAGTCCCGTTTTTGTATATCCTGTAGTAGTATATGTCCTCTGTTGTGTCTGGATCCCAGAAAAGCTCAAGAGAATGCCAGTATAAGGTATTATCTAATTCATCAGAATAGTCGACGAAAGTATCAGATACATAACCTTCTTCATAATTCATACGTAAATTTCGTACTCTGTCAGGTGGTAAGAGCATACCTGCTAAAAAGTAGGTCTTTGGCGAAATATAGCCTATATCTGCGCATTGTGGATGTGAGTCGGTATACTTACTGTTGTTATGAACCTGATATTTCCAAGCTTCATAAAAAGATATACCATATATACTGTCAAGATTAGCATCCACCGGCGCAGGATAACCAAAAGGAGGATATTTCCAAACTTCATTTCTTCGTATAGCATTAAAAAATGGATAGTCAAAATCTCCATGGGCAAATTCAAGATCTACATCATAAACTGTATCATGATATGCCTCCCCAATCCGAATCGCGTACGACTCATGTCCTACATCAGACGATGTATATACTATTCTTGACTGCTTCTTTAACTGATTAGCAAAACCTCCTGAATAACAGGAACTAAAAATTGCTACCTGTCTCCATGTGTGAATGTTATTGAGCCAGCGAGCCATTGTCGTATCATATACCCGTGCTTCATTTACTCTATCACTATCATCCTTGTTCAACATAAAATATGAATAAGGACCTGTTACTGTATCCCCGTGATATGTAGCGTAGAATAGCAGAAAATCTGTACTATCCATAGCTCTTATCCCTTCTGAGCTATTCCCATTTGCAAGCCATCCCATCAATCTTTCAAGAGATTCAAATGAACCATTGTAACGGGTAAGCGAGTCAAGAACACCGTAACGACTTAACTTCTCTGGCCTATATCTGTATCCTTGAAACCTTTTAGAAAAATCTTCTCCCATGTTATAGAGAAGAATAACATGGTCTTTGTCAAAACCTCTTTTAAAAGCCTGTTCGCAAACAAGATAACAATCTGCCCAGAAAGCCTTATAATCCCATCTATTTAAATTCGTGCTGGATTCTGATGAATAGAAAGGTGAAATAGTATCTGATTTACGTGTTACAGCTATCACATAATCATTTTTTACGTATGTGGAATCTAAAATAGGTCTTGGTCCACCAATGTATGGTGGTAAAAGCTCTGGCGGGATATTATCATCCGGGGCTATTACTGTATCTGTTAAGAGTTTATTACTGTCTGGAAGGGCATCCATGCCCCCCCCCTATACCTAAAAACACTACCAAAGCTAAAGTAACCATATATTTCCTCCTACTTTTTTTGCTCCAGTAGAGAGGAGCTATATATTATACCATATTTTTCATATCTTGTCAAGTGAAAAATTCTGTTTATCTACAAAACCAGGCGTTAGAATAATATAGCTTCTTTCAGCCAACATCAACCCTTTTATCCAGTCGCTCGTTGTTTTAACCATCTTTGTTGTCCAAAAGCCAATCAATTGCATTTATCTGTTTTACTCCATTATGGTTTCCTGTTTCATAATCCATTGT
>JALVRC010000041.1 GCA_027025255.1 Caldifarciminota bacterium | reverse complement strand
ATTATCAAACAGGTAATTATTATGCAAGAAGAAGATTCTATGTTATAAAGAATTTACTTGAGTATATTGGTATTGAGCCTGAAAGAGTAAATTTTTCATGGGTTTCCGCTTCTGAAGGAAGAAGGTTTGCTGAGGTTGCAAAAGAAATAAGTGATAGAGTTAAGAAAGTTAGTGATAAGAAAAATCCCATTGCAAAGGAGAGATGATGGATGATATAAAAGGCAAACTGAAATCAATGTTAAGAAATGGGGAAATAGATGGGGTGCTGGGTTTCGTGGAACAGAAGTATCCATTGAAAAATTACCCTCTCTTTGCACAGACAGAAGATGATATTAATAAATTGAGCAATTCTTTATTCAATATTTTAAATATTGGAACATACATAAGAAGAATAAAAGATTTCAAAAAAATTGCTGTCCTTGTTAGAGGATGTGAAGAAAGAACAATAAATTTACTTTGTGCTGAACATCAGATTGATAGAGATAAACTTTTTTTAATAGGGCTTCCATGTAAAGGAGCTTTAGACGTTTATACTGTAGAAAAAGAATACAATGGTAAGATAGATGAGATTGAAGAAAAAGATATGAGTATTGTGATAAAAGGGAATAAAGGAGAGAAAGAAATTCTTCTGAATAAAGTCATTTCTTCTGTATGTACGAGTTGTGTTAGAAAAGAGACACCTACCGTTGATTTGCAGACACAGAGTCTTAATGAGAACGGAGAGGATCTAATTTTTCCTTCTGTAAAAGAGATAGAAGAAAAAAATTACAAAGATAGATGGAAATTTTTTAAGAATCAATTTGAGAAATGCACAAGGTGCTATGCATGTAGAGAAGTTTGTCCTATGTGTTACTGTGAATCCTGTTTTGTTGATTCCAATGATCCTGTATGGGTTGAGCCGGGTTATTCAATAGAGGATATTATCTCTTTTCATCTTATAAAGATTTTTCACATGGCAGGAAGATGTGTTAACTGTGGGGCATGTGAAAGAGCGTGCCCCGAGGGTATAAGACTTTCCTATCTTACATCAAAGATAACAAAAGATTTGATTGCTGATTATGATTACATTTCTGGTAAAACTGTTCAAGAGAAGCCAATGTTTGGAGAATACAAATTAAACGATAAAGGAGATTTTATACTATGATGAAAAAGATAAAGAAAGAGGATTTTCTTGATTATTTGAAAAATTGGGGAAAGATTGTAGAAATAGAAGAAGGGATTGATGTTAAAGATCTTTTTCTGCCGAAGGAAGAAATATACCTTGTTTTTCATAAAAAGAAAGATTCTGTGGAGCAGGATGAGTTCAGAAATATTGAGAGAAAAGTTGTATTCAACATACCTCCATGCTATGCTAAATCAATAGAACTCCTTGATTTTAATTTTTTAAGAGAGCCGCTGGACAGTTTTTATAAAGAAAGAAGAGATAGTATTCTTGTTGTAGTTAAAGCCTGTAGAAACCCTCATAATTTCTGTTTCTGTACATCTCTTGGAAATTCTCCTTTTGATAGAAAAGGGGATATCTTTATTTTTGAAAAAGATGGTTATTATTTTGCAGAACCTCTTACTGATAGAGCAAAAGAGGTTTTAGCCTGGGATAAATATGAAGATGTATCTCAGGATGAGTTTAAAGAGGTTGAACTTGAAAAGCAAAAAGTTGAAAAGGAGATAGAGAAATTTGATATAGTAAACCTTGATAAAAAACTGTATTCAGTTTTTAACGATAAGATATGGAAAGAATTAAGCTTTAGATGTGTTAACTGTGGAGCATGTACCTTTCACTGCCCTGTATGTTATTGTTTTGATATTCAGGATGTTGATAGAACAAACTGGGGATACAGAGAAAGAGTTTGGGATTCATGTATGTTTTCAATATATTCTTATGAAACATCAGGTCATAATCCAAGAGCAGAAAGACATGCAAGGATGAGGAATAGAATAATGCATAAATTTGCATACTATCCTGTTTCGTATAAAGAATATCAGTGTGTTGGATGTGGCAAGTGTGTAGAAGTATGCCCTACTGGTTTTGATATAAGAGAAGCACTTTTAAGATTAAAGGAGGTTGTAAATGAATAATAATCCGTATATGCCTTTTAAAGCTCGCCTTGTAGGGACAAAATTTGAATCAGAGGATAGGTCTTTGAAGACTTTTGAATTTGAAATAATTGATGATGAAATTAAGTATTTACCGGGGCAGTTCTGTGAAGTAGGTATATATGGGAAAGGAGAAGCCCCTTTTGGTATAGCAACATCTCCAACAGAAGGCAAGAGGCTTAAATTTACAATTAACAAAGCAGGGCTTGTTACCTCTTTTTTGCATGAAAGTAATAAAGGGGCTATATTTGGGATAAGAGGTCCTCTTGGAAACTACTATCCTGTTGAGCAATTTAAAGGACATAACGTTCTTATTGTTGGTGGTGGTTTTGCTTTTACTACTTTAAGGTCTTTACTTATCTATCTTCTTGACCATAGGGAAGAGTACAAAAATATAGAAGTAATATACGGAGCAAGAGAACCTGGTCTTTTGATGTACAGAGACGAACTGTTTGAATGGGAGAAAAGGGAAGATTTAAACATCCACCTTACTGTTGATAAAGAATTTCCTGGATGGTCAGGCAATGTAGGTTTTGTACCTCAGGTTCTTGAAAGAGTTGCTCCTTCTTCAAAAGATACTTATGCTGTTGTATGTGGTCCACCTGTCATGATAAAATTTACATTACCTGTGCTTAAAACATTAGATTTCAAATCAGACAGGGTTTATACTTCTCTTGAGAAGAGGATGAAATGTGGGATAGGAAAATGTGGAAGGTGTAATATAGGTCATGTTTACATCTGTAAAGATGGTCCTGTATTTTCTCTTCAGGAATTAGAGCATTTACCACCAGATATCTAAATATTTTTATTGTATACTTAAAAGTGCTCCTATGGCAGTAGCATAAGCAAATCCTTGCGGAAGGATGAATTCCTTATTAAACAATTTTCCAAGAGGGATAAGAAATTGATGTATTGATTTAAAAAGTCCTACTTTACCTGTTAGAACAATTTTGTGCGTATTGTATATATTAGAGGAAAGTATGGAGATTGTGCCGATTGTTTGAGCAACCATATTTATTATACCAGCAGCAATGTCTTCTTTTTTGCTCTTACTACTTAATTTAGCAAGATTGGCAGCAGTGATGTCAGAAGGTAAAATTCCTATTCCTTTACCAATAATTTCACCAACTGTAATGTCAACGTTTTTTAAACTTCCTTTTAAGGCAAGAGAATCAATCTTTCGGGGCTCAAAAGTTTTTAATAGAATTTTAGATAATCCTTTTATTGTTCCTCCACCAACACCAGTTCCACCTATATGAACAAATTTGTACATTTGATTAAAATAGGAATAAACAATCGCTGTCCCGGTCCCCATACTTACTGCAATGATATTTTTCTCTTTGGCAAGATGCATAGCCCCACGTGCTATCGCCTGTATTTCATCAATTTTTACAACAGGTATGTTAAAAATTTTTTCTACAAACCTTGCTCCTCCTCCTGTAATAGCAATTTTAGTTATTTCTTTTATGTTAAAGCTGTTTTTAACAAGTTCAGGTATAGATTTTGCTCTTTCTTTGATATTGTTTGTTTCATAGGGTATGTGATAGGTGAATTCATTATTTTTATAAGCAACTATGTCAGTGGTACTTGCTCCTATATCAATTCCTATAATCATATTAGTTTTTTTCACGTTTTATAAAATAAATAAAAGTTACAGAAAATAGAATGAATGAAAATATTATCAAGAGTATACTATTACCTGTGAAATGATTAATACCAATAACCATTAAAAAAGCAGAAAGAAAGCCTGCTATCCCTTCTCCTCCCATCATTCCGGCAGATATAATGACTCCTTTGTTAGGACTTATTTTTTTTCTGTTTGTCAACCATCTGATGAATCCACCTATAGCAAGAAGGAAACCTAAGGTAAGTCCTAAAAACATTCCAATTCCCAATGCCATAAGTGATATAGGTAATTTTTTATTTTTTGTTAAACGTATTAAAACTTCTAATATAAAAGCAAAAGAAAACCCGATTAAGAAAACATATGGATATGTAAAACCAAATATACTGCGTGCTACTAATACAGCTTGTGGTGCAGGCATAGCAGGAGTAAACATTATATCACCATAACCATTGATAATAATTTTAAGAACAAAGGGGGCAAGAATTGCCACAACTATTGCAGCAATTATATCAACCTTTATAATATCTTTTGCACGAGTGTTAAGCAGTTTTGCAGATTTATAGTCATGTCCAATATCTCCAGCTAATGCGGCTGCAGTAGATACAAAAAAAACTATAAGGAATATTGATACGTAACCTATTTTCATTTTAAAAAGAGCATATATCCATATTGTGATAAGACCGACTATAATACCAAATTGTTCAAGTGGATCAATGTTTGTTTCTCCTGTCATTCGTGCAGCAACTGTAGTCATAATCCATACACCTATAATTCCTATCATACTTGCTAAGACTGGTACTCCTGCAAAAATTAAGACTATAAAACTTAAGATTGAAATATAAGGGGTAAATTTCATGTACCAGGGAGTGTTCTTCCATTTAAATAAGGGGGCAAATATTTTCTTTATGCGGGGGATAATATAACTGACAAAAAAACCAACTCCTGCACCGAGTACAATCCCCATACCAAGTTCTTGTACAAATTTAATTCCATGTATAAAAGGGAATTTAAACTTGAGCAAAGGGATTATAATCATCCATCCGATAACTGAGCCAGAAAACCATGAGTTAACACTTATTTTGGGACCCAATATATATCCTACTCCGATTCCCATAGGCATAGGATAAAGTGTAAACATTATTCCCAATGGTATTAAAAAAGCAAAAGTATAGCCTTGAGCAAAGAATAAATCTCTTATTAAGGCAAAAAGTAGAGACAATATTCCTATTAAAAAAAGCAAAAACCAGGTATTGCCTCCATATATTCCTGATTTTATAACTTCTGCACCAGCAGTACCTGAAGGATAGATTAGTTGTTCTTTATCCACAAAAGTTCTTCTGAGTGGAATTGAAAGTAATATTCCTGTTATCCCTCCAGCAAGGGATATAAGAATTAAGACCCACATAGACGGTAGATTTATATTAATTTTTTCGAATTTTGATAGGTATATTATACCTGGTAAAGTAAAAACAACTGCAGAGGCCATAAGACCACCGATAGTTCCACCCGCCTGTGTAACATTTATTTCATGAGGATTGGTTTTTTTAAAAGGCATAGCCTTAAGAATTATTCCTGAAACAATAACCGAGAAAATAATAGGCCAGGGTAATGCACCAAGTCTAAGAGCAATATAAGATGATGCAGTAAGCAGGAATATACTTATTATCACTGCTATTATTAAAGCTCTTATCGTGAAGCCTTTTTCTCCAGTATCTTCTGGATACATAAAACCTCCTTTAGACCTCTTTATATTACATCACATTTTACTCAAAAAAAAGAAAAAATCAATAAAAAGTTTATTTATTAATATATTTTTGATCTAAGTGTTTTTAAAGATTTGATTTTAAAACATTAAGTTTCGTTGAGCAGTAAGATAAATGTTTATCTATTCTCATTGATTGATATAATACTATATGTAATAACACCACTGATAATTCCTAAGAGGGCTCCTGATAATACATCAGTTGGCCAGTGTCTGTTGAAATAAATACGGGATATTCCGACTGATGTTGCCCATATGTACCCTATACTTCCATATAATTTGTTATCGTAAAAAAGCATTGTGGCAGTATAGAATGCTATTGTAGAATGTGCAGAAGGGAAAGAGCTATTGTACCGAGTATAGTGTCCGTCAGGCCTTGAACGATTAATTAAAGTTTTTAAAAATATATTTGTTGCTCCGGTAACAATCAGTCCATACAGTGTGTTTGTTTCATATTCTCTTTTCTTTGGATAAAAAAGGTAATATCCTAAATATAAAAAGCATAAATTGTTATATGTATAGTCAGCTGTTTTCATGTAAAAATCAAAAGCTTTTATGCCCTTTAAAGCCTGAATTCTTTCTAAATTTAGGCTATCAAAAGAATTTATATTGAAGAGTATAGGTAAAAAATAGAAGATAGTTGCTCCTTAAGATTAGTTATCCAATCTTTATCCTTCTCATCTATTATAAAGGTTCTGTATTTTCTTCTGTTTATTTTGATGTTTTGCCATCCAGAAATCTTTGGTGTTGGTTTTATTAAAGACAATAGTTGTTTCCCCTTTAAAATTATAATAGTTGGTTTAACAATAGATAATTCATTTAGTAAGAAAGTTTTGCATGTTTCTGGTATGGTTTTATATTTTGTTATACATCTTTTTAGTGAGGTAAAATAGATTTCGTTTTTAATAAAGTCTGAATTAAGATTTTCACTAAGAATTTTTTTGTATTTATCTTTGGTTTTTACATCATCAAAAATACACATGATTTTTGAATATTTTGCAT
>JALVRC010000040.1 GCA_027025255.1 Caldifarciminota bacterium | reverse complement strand
TAGATGTTTGTTTTTTTAAGTGATTATTTTGTATATATTATCTGGTTTAGTTTTATTTTTTAATTTGAAACTGCCTATAAATTTAACAGTATAATTATTATTGATTTTTTTATAGATATCTTCTCCTGTAATAATTTCTCCTTCATTAGCTACATCTTCATATCTTGATGCGGTATTAACAACATCGCCTATAACTGTAAAATCTAAACGTTTGAGAGAATACGAACCAGTATTCCCTGATATCATTTTCCCAGCATTTAATCCGATTGAGACATTAATACTGTCCGAATCTTTCTTATTTATATTTTCAACAATTTCTAATGAAGCCAATATAGCTCTATTAAGGTAATCTTCACCTGTAAAAATTGCCATTGTACTGTCTCCTATGAATTTATCAACTATTCCATCAAATTTTATAATGCTTTTTACCATGATATCAAAATACTTGTTTAATAGATTAATAACTTCGCCAGGAGAAAGTTTTTCAGCGATATTTGTAAACCCAACTATATCTGAAAAGATTACTGCCCCTTCAATTTCTTCACTCGCCATTATACTTTTTTCAACCTGTTTACTGCTCATAAATCTTATAACACTTTCATCAACATACATCTTTAATATATTATTTTCCTTTATTGCCTTTATTGCCTTTTTAAGTTCTTCTACATACTCTATTGTTTTTTTTATCGTTTTTTCAAGGTCATCAAGATTTATTGGCTTTGTTATAAAATCAAAAGCACCTTTATTCATAGCATTACGGATGTTCTTCATGTCCCCATATGCTGAAACTATAATCGCCTTAAGAATTGGATTTATTTTTTGTAAATGGACAAGAAGAGTTAATCCATCCATTTCAGGCATGTTAATATCAGTAACAACAACACCAATGTCATCATTTTTTTTAAGTATTTGTAGTGCTTCTATCCCGTTACTGGCAAATATAAATTCAAAATTTCTATCTCTTATATCTTTTCTAAACTTTTGTTTAATAAGAAGTTCTAAATCAGGCTCGTCATCAACTACTAAAATTCTAATCATTTTTCTTTTTTTACCTTTTTTATAAGTTCTTTAAGATAGTTAAAATCAATAGGTTTATGCAAAAATGCATCAGCTCCATATTCCATTGCTTTATTGTAATTCTTTTCGTTCCCAAACGCAGTAATAATTATTACAGGTATTTGCGTTTTTTGTTTCAGGTAATGAAGTAATGTAAGCCCATTCATTCCGGGCATGTTGATATCTGAGAATATAAGTACTATATCTGCCTTTCCACTTTCTATAAAATCTACAGCTTCTTCTCCTGAATAAACAAAATGAAAGGATAGTTCCTTATTTTTTATTTCTTTTCTAAAACTTCCTTCAAAAAGAAGTCTTATATCTTTTTCATCATCTACAACAAGTATATCCATTATTGCTCCTTATTTAATTCTTCCTCTATGACAGGAAGCCTTATTATAAATTCTGTATATTCTCCTTCTTTACTATCAATTAAGATTTCTCCTTTATGTTTATTAACTATAATATCATAACTTATTGATAAGCCTAACCCTGTTCCTATGCCAGGAGGCTTGGTTGTAAAAAACGGGAGGAAAATTTTATCCTTTAATTCTTCCCGTATCCCAGGGCCATTGTCTCTTATTCTGATTTCTATTATCTCTTGTTTTTCTCTACTTGTGATTGAGAGAGCCTCAGTTATCTTTTTATCAGAATGTATGTGTTTTTTTGATGTTGATACCTTAAGTTCTGGTTTGAAATTAGCATCTTTTGTTTGTTTCTTTTTTAAATCTGCTGCATAGCATGCATTGTCTAAAATATTAAGAAATACTCTGCCTATGTCCTGTTCAAAGACAGAAACCTTTTTCATATTTTTGTCAAATTCTTTTATAATTTTAATGTTAAAGCTATGATTTTTGGCTCTAATACTATGGTATGCCAGATCAATATATTTTTCAAGTAATTTATTGATATCAACCATTTGTCTTACGCTCTTTTCTCCTTTTGCATGTAATAGCATTGATTTGACTATACTGTCTATTCTTTTCCCGTGTTCTGAGATTTTAGTTATATTGA
>JALVRC010000039.1 GCA_027025255.1 Caldifarciminota bacterium | reverse complement strand
ATTAAATAATATTATAGAAAATATTATAGAAAGGGCCCCTAAATCTGAGATAATAAGAGGCCTTATAATTTATAATAAAGAGAACACCCCTATTGTCATTAATGGTATTTGTTCAGAAGAATTAGCAGAAAGAATGATTACAATTATAAATCTTTTTATCTGGGGTTTTTCAGAAACGGACTCTCTTATAAAAACAACTGAGGTTTTTTTAGAAAAAGAAATTCTAATAATAAATGTAATCTCTGCTTTTAAGGTTGTAATTGTTGTTGATATCAACAGCGAAGAAGAAGCTCAGCAAAATTCTAAATATATATTTAAAAGTCTAAGTACAATTTTATCCTTTTATTTAAAGTCTTCTGCTTGTATCCAAAGGGTAAAAATTATTGATGAACTTGAAAAGGGTGAAGTAATAATAAACCAAAATGATCACGCTAATCTTGAAAGAATTAATTCTTACTCTTCTAAATCTATAAAGATAACCAGTATTAATCAAAACACTTTACAGGCCAAGATTAAACGGAATAGCAACATTGACTATATTGGACTTAGTAAAAACGATGTTGAGGCTTTATCTATAAAAGAAGGTGATTTAGTTATTATTGATTTGATTGAAGAGAAAGGCATTGTCGGTAATATTTTTGGCTAACAGTTTACCATATACCTGGAGAAAAGAGTGAAAGGACGTATTTGGGCAGAAATTAACCTGAATAATCTTATCAATAATCTTAAAATAATAAAATCATTTAGTCCTAATAATAACATTTTAGCTGCTGTTAAGGCTGATGCATACGGTCATGGTAGCGGCATTATTTCAAAAACATTAGCTGAACATGATGTAAACATGTTAGGTGTAGCAAGTGTAGAAGAGGCTATCAAACTAAGGGATGAAGGGATAAAAAGTGAGATTGTTATTTTAAGTCCTATTCCGGAAGATCAAATTCCAGAAGTAGTAGCATACAATTTTACCCCCACTGTGTTTGGTAACATTATAATGAAGTGGCTTTTAAAAGAGGCAAAAAAGCAAGATAAAGTTGTTAAGTACCATATAGAAATAGATACAGGGATGGGAAGAACTGGATTGGACATAGATGAAATTTATAACTTTATTAATGAATGGCACAGAGAACCTTACTTAGTAAATGAAGGTATTTTTTCACATTTATCTTCTGCTGATACTGATAAAGACTACACTCGCTTTCAAATAGATACTTTTAAAGCTACAATTACCAGACTAATAAAAAATGGAATAAGATTTAAATATATACATATTGCTAATTCTGCGGGAATTCTGGAATATAAAAATGATTCTTTTTTTAACCTTATTCGTCCAGGACTATCCTTGTATGGGATATCACCTTTTGAAAAGGATTTCGGGTTAAAACCGGTTATGAGTTTATACAGTAAGATATTACAAACAAGAAAAATAAAAAAAGGTAGCTATATTAGTTATAATAAAACCTATAAAGTGGAAAAAGATGCATGGTTTGTTGTAGGAGCCTTTGGGTATGGTGATGGATACCCAAGAAGTCTATCAAATAAAGCTCAAGTCATAATCGATAATAATCTCTATCCTATACGCGGTGTTGTTTGTATGGATTTAACAATGATAGAGGTAGATAAACAATTTAGTCCTGGAACAATAATTACATTAATAGATGAAGAAGAATTACACATAAAAAAATTATCTTATCTTGCGGACCTGATTCCATACGAAATAACAACAGGTATCAGTACAAGGGTCCCAAGAATTGTAAAAAAAAGGAGTTTTTATGAGTGAGACAAAAAATACAAATAAAAGCCCTACTTTTAATGACATTGTAATGACAGTGGCTGCTGCAGGATTATTTATTCTTTTAGAGCACAAGGAAAAAAAGAAAAAACTTGAAGAAAAGGATTTATTCCTTATCAAATTCTCAATTGAAATGTTAGAACAGCTTAAAGAAAAAACCAAAAACAACATTTCCAAAGATGAAGAAAAAATGCTTAATGATACTTTATCAAATATGCAAATCGCTTACGTAAAAATTAAAGAGGAGAAAAACAATGATGACAGTTGAAGAAGGCATTAATAATATTAAGT
>JALVRC010000038.1 GCA_027025255.1 Caldifarciminota bacterium | reverse complement strand
TCAACTTGTTTTTGTACCAACATATTCTGTGAATTATCAAAGCTCTCCCAGGGGCATGCCCCTGGGAGAATAACGTTTATTCATTCCTTATACGGTTTTAAGAGTGCTTTTAAGCATTCTATCTTAAGACAAAACATTGGGACCTCTTTTTTGTACGCTATATACTCATCTTTAAACTTCTTTATTGCCTGAGGTTCTTCAATTGTCTTTATCATAATTACCATGAGGAGCATTTCAAATGGAGCTATAAACAGTATAAAGCTTAAAAAGCCAATTATAAAAGCCAAAGAAAGAGGCATAAAGAGCAAACCAAGATGCATAGGATGTCTCATATATTTATATACTCCTTTTTTGACAAGCACATTTGTATCAAGCCTTTTTACGTTTCCTTTTCTTCCATATTTCGCAAGGGTTCTTCCTGTGTTTCTGCTTATCCTTAAAACCACCATGAGAAGAATCGCCCCTATAACAAAACTTACAATGTGAAAGGGAATACTTTCAAGCGTGCTTTTAAAAAGTACACTGTCAATAAGATATCCCCCGATTATACCTGCTGTAAGCATCAAAAACCATACTATTAGCCTTATCATAAACTCTCCATTATGTTTTTATGCCTTCAAAGTATGTATAAAGAATAGGTATGACATAGAGTGTTAAAAGTATTGAAGATATTAGACCTCCAATCATGGAGATTGCCATTGGAGAACGAATCTCTGCGCCGTGCCCGAAGTTCTGTAGTGCCATTGGAAGCATACCAAAAATTGTTGTAAACCCTGATATTAAGACAGGTCTTAATCTGACAGTACTTCCTTTAACAACAGATTCAATGGGTTTTCTGCCTTTTTTTCTCAGCTGTTTTATGAATGTAACCATTACAATTCCTTCGTTAACTGCTACACCAACAAGAATAAGCATACCAACCATTGAAGGAACGCTTATTGTCGTACCTGTTATGAGTAATAGAGCTATAACACCTATGAATGCAAGGGGCAAAGAGAACATTACAATAAACGGGTCTTTAAAGGATTCAAATTGAGCCACCATTACCATATACACAAGCATTATGGCTGCAATAAGTGCAAATATCATACTGCTGACCATTTCTTTAATATCTGAAAACTCACCTCCTAATTGAATTTGATAACCAGCAGGAAGACTCATACCTTTTAAGGATTTCAATATATCCTCATTTACTCTTCCTGTTGATCTTCCTAAAAGATCAGAGCTTACTGTAACCACTCGTGACTGTTTTTCCCTTGCAATACTCACAGGTGTCTGGGTATTTTTAATCTCACATACTGCTGAAAGAGGAATATATGTTCCCTGCGGGGTTTTTATAGGCAGGTGAATGATTCTTTCAAGCTCATTTTGAACAAGCATAGTATCAAGCCTTATGTATATATCCCTGTCAATACCTTTACTTCTCAAAATACCTACCATTGAACCATGAAGTGCGTGTTTAATCTCGTTCTGTATTTGAAAGGCAGTAAGACCGTAATAAGCTGCTTTCATCCGCCTTACTTTAAACTCTATCTCAGGCTTGCCCTGTTCTATAGATACCTCTGGATTATTAACTCCTTTAATATCCTTTATTCTTTGTTTAATATCTTTTGCAATCTCTTTCAGGGTCTCAAGATCATTACCGTAAATTTTAACCTCCACTGGCTTACCTGAGGAGAAAAACTGTCGTGAGATATCTTTTACCTTTACCTTTGCGTTATAGTACTTTGGTGCTTGCTCAACAATATGCCTCATGATTTCATTCGAAGAGGTCTTCCTTTTCTCAGCTTGTTTAAATGTTAAAGATATAACACCCTTGTTTGAACCTTTATCAAAATCCATACCAAGATTCTTACCTGAAGAATACAGGCCTGCCATTACAACAACAGCCTGCACACCCTTTTCCTTTTCTGCTATTTTCTCAATTGTATGAAGGTAATTCTCTGTTTCAGCAAGGCTTGTTCCTATTGGCAGTTCAACCTCAATCATTCCAAAACTTCTATCCATTTCTGGCATAAACTGCAATCCAAGTATCTTAACAAATACTACTGATAAAATTAAAAGAACAACAAGAGAGAGCATAAAGAAAAACCTATGTTTTAAAACAAATTTTAAAGAGCGTTCATACCAATTCCTGAAATATGTGAACCAGTACTTTCTCTCCACTACGCGTTTTTCCATTTTCACGCTCATAATAAGGGAGGAAAGCATTGGTACAGCTGTTACAGATATAAGAAGTGAGGCAATTAAAACAACCGATATTGTTACAGCCATGGGCTGTGTCATCTGTCCTATAATACCTCCTACATACAATAAAGGCAGAAATACAATAATATTTGTAAATGCAGACGCTGATATTGCTGTCCATACCTCACCTGTACCGTTTATAGCTGCCTCATCACGCTTCTCACCTTCTTCAGCGTGCCTGAAAATATTCTCAATTACCACAATAGAAGCATCAACAAGCATCCCAATACCAAGAGCAAACCCTGCAAGAACCATTGTATTGAGTGTATAGCCAGCAATATATATGGCAATAAATGTAAGAATAACAGAGAGTGGTATTGCAAGAGAAACTATAAAGGTAGGCCTAAAGCTCAAGAGGAAAATATAAATCATAATTGCAGCAAGCAGACCTCCTATAATAGCACTTAAAAGGGTATTTGATATTGATGCCTTAATAAGCTCTTCCTGGTCAAATGTAAGGCTCATGGAAATATCAGGATACTTTTTCTCAAGCTCTTTTATCTTTTTCTTTGCCTTTTCTACAATCTTTACTGTGTTTTCTCCTGATTCTTTTTTAATATCTATTGCCATGCCATTTCTGTTGTTACGCGTTAAAACACCTGTTCTTGTGGGATAAGCAATACTAACATGAGCTATATCCTTTATAAAAATCGGCTTACCATTTTTTGTATATCCTGCAACCTGATTCTCTATATCATCTATGGAAGAATATTCGCCAGTAGTTCTTAAAAGGATGTCTTTTCCCCTGTTTGTAATCTTACCAGCAGGTGCATTGGTATTATTCATAGCAACAAACTTCATTACATCTGAGAAGGAAAGCTTATAGAGCATGAGCTTATCCATTTTGATATCTATCCAATAACGTTTTTCCCTTCCACCCATAATATCGCAGCTTGCTATTCCATCAATCTTCTCTATATCAGATTTTATATCATCTTTTATAATGTTGTAAAGCTCTTCCTCTGTATAACGCTTGCTTGTCAGAAAATACTCAATAACAGGCATTTGAGAAAGGTCGAACTTCAGAACAATCGGTTTTTTTGCATCTTCAGGAAGCATTCCTTCTATTAAACCAATCCTGTCTCTTATGTCCTGTGCTGCAAAATCAAGATTTTTACCCCATTCAAACTCAACCATAACAATACTTACACCTTCATTGGATATTGAACTGACCTTTTTTACTCCACTTATTGTTGAAACAGCATTTTCAATGGGTTTTGTTATCTTCTGTTCAATATCCTCGCTTGCAACATTTTCATAGGTTGTCATAACTGTAACAGCAGGGAAACTTACGTCAGGGAAAAAATCCAGAGCAGTATTGTTAATGGAAAGCAGGCCAAAAGCAACAAGTATGCCTATGAACATTGCCATAGGTATCGGATGCTTTACTGAGAACTTAATCATGCTTTATCCCTTTTATTACAACGTTAACATTGTCATAAAGCCCGTTTGAACCAACAGTTATAATAGTATCTCCTACAGACAGTTTCCCATCAATAGCAACATTTTTATCTCCTTCAAGAAGGACGTCCACCTTAGTCTGTTTTACCTTTCCTTTTACATATTTAAAAACATACGTGTTGTTATCTCTTTTTATTACTGCTCTTTTATCCACATATACAGCATTCTTAATATAACCTGTTACAAGTTTAACAGGAACAATATCTCCCATTACAACGCCGCCTTTGGGTAAATTGAGCCTTATCTTCCCAAGACCTGTTCGCATATCAACACCTCTTGAGACTGATGTTATCCTTGCAGGGATATCCCCATGTGCTGTCTCAATGTATGCCTTTCCTGCATTTCTTATGAGTTGAATCACACTTGATGATACATCCATTTCAACAATTGCGCTACCACCGAAGACAAGAGCAATAGGAAGAGACGAAGATGCTGTTGAACCTCTATGCAGATATAAAAGCCCAATATAACCTTCTACAGGCGAATTTATCTTTACTGGTTTTGTTTTCATGCCTGGAATGTCCCTATCTATAAGAGCTATGGTCTCGCCTTTTGAAACATACTGACCTTCTTGCACAGTATACTTTATTAGCTTTCCTGGATATGGAGAATAAACGTACGCCTCTTTTGCAGATGTTACTCTGCCGTAGTATAAAACATACGAATATACTTCGCCTTTTCCTACTGTATCAGCTTTACACAAAAATGATGCGGTAAATAACATTGTTAACATACACACTCCTTTTTTTTACTGAACGATGCCTGTTCTGGCAGCTTTTTCATAATTTATCAAAGAAAGAAGATAGGAACCAATATTTTGAATATAACCAACCTTTGCCTTTACATAGTTCATTTCAGCATCCATAAACTCAATATGCGTTGCACTTCCTTCATTGTATAATCTCTTTGATAGACCCAGTAGCTTTTCTGCTGTTTTTAACTGTTCTTTTGAATAGGCGAGCATTTTCTTTCTGTATTCAATTTCATTCTTAATTTCATTAAGTTTTGCCTCAAGGGCAAGCTCATTCTTTTTCTCTAAAAAAACTACTTCTTTCTTCTTTATATTTGTATTTACATAATCAAGGTATGTCTTCCCCTGATTAAAAAGCTTCATATTCATAGCAATAGTAAAGGACCAGAATGTCTCAGATAAGCCATCCATACCATAAGGGTCTTTATATTGATAGGAAAGGTTAGCAAATAATGAAGGTAGATTTTGAAAAAGAACAATGCTCTTTTTTATATTTAAGATTTTTTCGTTATTCTTTAGAATTTTAATATTTAATGGCTCTTGAAACTGTGTACTAATGCTTACCAAATCTTCATTAAGTTCATCTGTCAAAACAAGATCTTTATCAAGATCAATATCAAGAAGGGTTTTTATAGTATTTAATAGTTTGTCTTTTTTATTCTTTGCATCAAGTATTCCACCAAGAGAGGAGTTATAAGCTGCTTCAGCCTGTAATAACTCCATTTCAGTTATATACCCGGCACTGAATCTCTCCTTTGCAGTGGTATAGTGCTCTTTAAGGTCATAGTCTATCTTTTCCTGAAGTTCAATAAAATAATCAGCCATAAGAGCATAGATGTATAGCTCCTTAACTGTCTCCTGTAAAGTCAGTCTTATAAGACTATCCTCAAGCTTTTTGCCGTTATAAGATAGCTTGCTAATACGCATGGTGTTAAATATCCTGCCCCAGGTGAACAAAGGCTGTTTTAATGAAAACATTAAGGTATAGTTGTCATGCTTTCCCAGCTCCATTACTTCTTCATGCGTTACTGGAACAAAAACACCAGGCCTTACCATTACAAGGCTATCAAGCACCGCTGTTGTTATTGTATTTATTTCACTCAGATAGGTATAATTCCCATTTACCTCTACAACTGGTAAAAAATTACCTGCACTTTTATACAGCTCATTTAAAGCGGACTTTACTTCAAGCTTTTTTATTTTTACGTCATAATTACTATCAACAAGAGCAACTGCATCCTTAAGGGAAAGGTTAACAACTGAAAAAAATAAAACAAACATTATACCTCCTTTATCTTAATAAACCTGTGTCTAAAAGGATTACATGATTCAATAACCAATAACACATCTATGTTGTTTTGCTTTAATATAGTTTGTGAAACAGGAGAAAAACCAATGCCAATCCTTTCTTTCAAAAGTATGGGAAGCGTTAAGGTACCGACGTTCCTTTTTTTGAAATATACGTTTAAGGAGACATTTCTCTTATGAACAATCCCAGCATCACGCAAAGCAAAACTAATTGCTTCAGCATATATATCATTATTTATACCACATCCCAGAAACTTAAAAACTTCCTCAACAACTTCTAAAACCTGCTCAAATATATTGTTTTTTTGCACAGATGGCTTATAAGTGATGTTTGAAACACGCGTTGAATAAGTTATGTTTCTTTTTTGCACAATTCCAGTTTCAATAATTTCAAACAATTGATCAAAATAATCCTTTTCACCAAAGTTTACTTTATCAATAATCCTGTGGAAAAAAACACCTCTTACCACGCCACCTATAAAAGCATTCAATAGAAATGGGGAAAGAGCCTTTATTTCTCCTGCTTTAATCCCCTGTTTTATAATCTCTACAAAATAAAATGTCAATTTATCTATCCTATCTTTAAGGGAAATTTCTACATGTTTTTTTTTAAGGCGTGGTGCATCAAACATCATCATTGTGAAAAATTGTTCTCTTTCATTTAGAAACCTGTAAAAAACGAGCATTGCCTGTTTGAGCTTTAAAATAGGACTTGCATCTACAAGGTAAACCTTTTCAATACTTTCAATAAGCTCTTTAAACC
>JALVRC010000037.1 GCA_027025255.1 Caldifarciminota bacterium | reverse complement strand
TAATATACACAGACCTATAACTATTAGAAAAAGATTAAATTTAAAAAGTAAGAGACCAAGACTTGTTCCAACAATAAAAAGTGCAAAACTAAAGATAAAACTTTTTATTTGAGCAATTTTTTGCATAAAGGCTATTATCTTTTTCTGGTTTTCAGTAAAATATCCAGCATGGAAGCTGTAAATTTTTAATCCATGAGCAAGCAAATTGAAAAAGATTAAAAATAAAATTAAGGGAATGAAGCTTGAAGGAACAATAAAGAATAAGGAGGTAGCAAATATAAGAAGAGACGGTCTCCAGATTTTCCAGAATATTGTGTCTCCTTGAGCTGCGAGAACTGTTTGTACCGTGTTTATTTCTTTTTTTAGCTCAATTTTCTTTTTTGTTTTAACAATTTTTATTATCCTTCCGATGAGAAAAGTAACAAGATACGGATTTGTATTAAATCTATATGCTTTTATTTTTTTAAACCATTGTTTTTTTAAAAAATCTTTAAATACAAATAAAAAACCTGTTTTCTGTTCATCTTCAAAAGTCCAGCTGGCCTGTAGGAATAATGAATATAAATATACCTTTAAATATTTAAGAATACCCATGCTATAATTCCTAATACTATACCACCTAACAACCATTTAAGTTTTTCCTTATTCCATAATAAATTAAGAACGGATGCAAATGCTATTCCAATACTGCCAGCCACAATTATTTTAATGTTAATTCCTATAAGAGAGTTTAATAGATTCTTAATAAAAAATATAGGGGAAAGAAGAATTGAAAAAAATACAAGATTTTTCGCAAAGTGTATAGATAAAGCAGTAAATTGTGAGAGGGCAACTCTTTTTTTGTTTATTTGATTGGTGTTTATAATTTGATGTATAAGGTTTCTTATAAATCTGTCTAAAAATCCTCCAATTATGCCTGATAATACAATTGTTGGTACTATGAATGTTAATATTTTGTCAAACCTGATATTTATTTCTCTGGATAAAACAACATAAGAAGCACCTACTATTCCACCTGTTTGAAAATCAAATGGAATGTTATGTCCTATTGGTAAGGAATACATGCTTAATGATTGAGCTATTAATCCAATATAAACTCCAGATGTTATATTGTTACTGTTTATAAGGCTCATTAACGGAGCAGCTATTATAGGTTGGGACATTCCGAATTGTCCGAATGGGTATTTGTCAAGATGTATGAATGCTCCGATAAGTATAACTACAACAAATAGTTCAAACATTATAATTTTTTCTCAACAAGATTGTATATATTTATCTTTTCTGAGCCAGGTAGTTGTAATCCGTAAAGTGATATGCCAAGCATTCTTATGTTCTTTATATAATGTAAATCCTTTTGATTCAAATATATATATGAAAGGTAGGGTTTTCTTTCATCACTGCTGTGAATACCTCCGATAAAGCTTTCGTCAGGTCTTAATCCATTTTTTAAAATCCTGTAAGCATCACTCAAGTTTTCAACAATTATCATTGCTTTATCTTTTATTTTTAGATTTTTCATTTTTGGCACAGCTTCGTCAATACCATAAAAAAAAATATTTATTGAGTTGGGAACTGCTAATCTATAAGCTTCTTGTTCCCATGTATCTTCTACAATCCTATCATTAGCAAGAAAAACAAACTTTATTTCCAAAGGTTCAATCCATCCGGCTACGATTTGACCATGGATTAATCTATCATCAATTCTAAGGTAAAGAAAAGGTTTATTCACCGCTATTGATTACTATGTAGTAAGGCTTAACAACGTCTCCTTTTTCATCTTTTCCCCATATCTTTATACGAAAGGAAATAGGGGGAAGATTGTAGGCTCCTTTCAATGGAATCGTTATGTCTTTGCTATTCTTGGCTGGTATTTTAACAAGTTTAAATTTCTCAAGAGAAATGAAGCGTTTTGATTCTCTGTCCATTATTTCAATATATAATTTTAGTTTGATGTCTTTTTTCGCTCTGTTAGATAATCGTAATAGTATCTCAGAGTTTTCATTGGGTTGTAGTACTCCATCCTCATTCCCTTTACTGTCAACAAAAATGGCTTTTTCTATTATGACACCGTTAAATGGCATGTTTCTTATTATTGGTCCTG
>JALVRC010000036.1 GCA_027025255.1 Caldifarciminota bacterium | reverse complement strand
CAAGATAGAAATAACCTTTCCGGAAATTTTAAATGCAATATCGCCGGGTTTTATTTTTGCTCCGTCTTCAAGGAAAACTTCAATTTTTAAATCCGGGTCAATTTTTTTTAAAACTTCTTTTGTAATATCCACACCTGCCAAAATACCTTCTTCTTTAACGAGAAGTTGAACTTCCCCCCGTTCGTTTTCCGGAATACAGGAAAGCGACGAATGGTCTCCGTCACCGATATCTTCGGCAATTGCCAAATCAATAAGCGCATCAATATATTTATTTGTCATAATTTAAGATTTAAATTTATCTGCTAATTTATTCAGTTCGCAATGATATTTTTCCAAATCATCGGGATAAAGCTCATTGACCAGCAAAGCAGTGGTGAGTGCTTTTTTGTAATCTTTAAATTTTTTGTACTTATAGATGTGAATGATGTCTTTTAGGGTATCGTTAAAAAAGCCAATAGCATTAAGGTGTGAAAAAGAAGGGAAATTCTTAGAGCATTTTTTGCATACATTACCCCTTTTAACGGGTTTGCCGCAATATTCACATTTATGGTAATTTACTGATTTAATTGAAAGCCAACAGGTACTACATACAGGTATTTTGTCTGTGAGATTGTTACATACAGCACAAACAGGAGGAAAGAAAAAATCTAATACTCTATGTAGCAGTTTTTCTTCTCCCCCATACAATATAGAGCACAAGTCCTATAATCATTCCAACCAGCACTACTATTTGATTGAATAAGTAGTTTTGTAAGTCTTCATAGAAACGAATAAAATTTACAATGAATCTAAGTAGAGTAAAAAAGAATAGGGAAAGAGCAAATATTTGACCCTTTTTGAATTTATGTTTTTTTTCAATAATTAGTAACATAAAGAATACGATAAAACCCCCTATAGAAAGGAGTAATTGTGTTGGTATAACAGGAGTATTGGGGAATTGTTCCCCGGCAGGTGACCCGAGTGGAAATGTTATTCCGCATGTATTAGAGGGTATACCAAAACAGCATCCATTCAAAAAACAGCCAATTCTACCAAACCCTTCTCCTAAGGCTATGGTCGGACCAACAGCATCGAGTAACAACAATAGGTTTAGTTTCTTAACCTTTACATAGATATATCCGAGAATAAAAGCAAGAATAAATCCGCCATAATACATTGCTCCGCCATGCCATATCTTTATGATTTCAGCTATATTCTGACTGTAATAAGACCAGTGAAAAATAACATATGCTATTCTTGCCCCTAATACTGTGCCTATTATTACCCAAAAAGCTATATCAGATACAGTTCCCTTTTTAATTCCTTTTTTCTGGGCACGATATTCTGATACATATAAGGCAGTGATAAAAGCAATCAACAGCATAACACTATAACTCATTAGTTCGAAATTACCAATTCTTATTAGTACTCTATGCATTTAACCTCCTTTTGAACCATATCTATATTACTGGCACTGACTTAATATTTATTCTGAGATTATACTCTTCATCTGAAGAAGACCCCCACCATGGTAATATTTTAAAATAATATTTTTGTGAGTTTTTGTAATATATGCTATCGTTGAGTGTACTTCCTTTATCCTCATTAAAAAACTTACCGATAAGTTCTTTTTCTTCATTATAAATATCTATTTCAGGAGATAACGTAGAAGGGAATTTTAATAGAAAGTTTATCTGAAGAGAGTCAGTTGTAGTATTTATAAAGAAGAAATCTATATCTCCTTCAGGAGCTATAACTCCCTGTACTTCAACATTATAAGAGATTTCTGTTGCATTTTCAAAACTGTCATTTGGTTCATTTGGATCAAATGTAGGATTTTCGCAGCTCAGCATAAGCATAAAAGAAGTAATCAAAATTATTTTAAAGTTTCTCATATCTGATTATAAACACTTTTTTTGATATGTCAAGAAAAAAATAATTATTTTTTTCTTGACATTACTTTTTTTTTGTTTAGTATAACCAATGGAGTTTCTTCTTAGTATTGGAGGGTATGACCCTTCAGGAGGTGCAGGAGTTTTAGCTGATATTGAAACATTCAGAGCGTTAGATAAATATGGGTTAAGTGCAATTACTGAAGTAACAGCTCAGTATCCAGGTAGGTTT
>JALVRC010000035.1 GCA_027025255.1 Caldifarciminota bacterium | reverse complement strand
ATATTCTTTTATATGTATAATTAATGTAATATGAACATTATTATTTTTCCTGAAAGAGAAGAATTATATTCCGAAGAAAAAACAGTAAGAAATTTGTTAAAGAGTCTTTCTTTAAGGGAAGAAGAAGTTTTAGTTATAGATGTTGAAAAAAGAAAACTTCTTACACACGACAGTCGTTTAAAGTATGTTAAGAAACTTGAAATAAGGAAGATAACATCAGCCGGCTAACATGAAATGCACTGTCTGCAGTAAAACAGCCGAAATAGCTCTGCGTTCCCACAACAGTGCCTTTTGTAGAGAGCACTTTCTTCTTTTTTTCAAAAGAAGAATTGAAAAAGCTATTAAGGATTTTAATATGTTTTCAAAAGAAAAACGACTTTTAATAGCTGTGTCAGGTGGAAAGGATTCTTTAGTTGTATGGCAGGTACTAAATGAAATGGGTTATAATACAACAGGATATCATATAAACATTGGACTGGGGATATATTCAGAAGTGTCTGAGAATATATCTAAAGCTTTTGCAAAAAGGCTCAATCGTCCTTTGTATGTAGATTATTTTGAAAAAGAGGTAGGTGTATCATTAAGAGAGGCTGCTAAGATTTCGAAAAAACCCTACTGTTCAGTATGCGGTATGGTTAAGAGGTATCTTATAAATAGAAAGGGGACTAAGTTTGATACTCTTGTTACAGGGCATAATCTTTCAGATGAGTCTGCAACACTTTTTGGCAATATCCTCCACTGGAACACAGGGTATATGGGTAGGCAATTCCCTGTATTGGAAGATATTGGGAGTTTAAGTAGAAAAGCAAAGCCTTTAATCTATTTAACAGAAAGAGAAATTGCTGCTTATGCATTTTTTAAAGAAATCGACTATGCACTGTTAAGATGTCCTAATGCCAGGACAACTACGGGCTCATTTTATAAAAATATTCTTCTGGAAATTGAAGAAGCGATGCCTGCTACAAGAATGAATTTCTTAAAAGCTTACTTCTTAAAGATTCAAGAAAAGTTTAGAGAAGATGTCAAATTAAGTCCATGTAAGAAATGTGGATATCTGACATCTCAAGACATATGTAGTTTTTGTCGATTAAAGGAAAAAATAAAGGAGGGAAAGAAATGAAAAGATTGTTAACCGTGTTATTTATTTTTTCTATATTAAGTTGTAAAGACAAAAAGATTGATAGTAATATTTATACAGAAAAGGATAAGACCTATGAATCTGCAACTATCTCTGAGGAAAATACAAGAACAGCTGGGTATGTAAGTCCTAAGGCGGTTTCTTCTCCAGCTCCTGTAAACGCTCCGTTAGATAATAATGAAGATTTAGATATTACAGAGAGAATGATTGCTCAACAGGGAACAATTGAAATTACATCGAATAAAGTTGAAAAAATATATGAAGAATTGATGATATATTTAAAGAATAACCCTGATATTATTATTCTTAATACCTACATTTATAAAGGGAAATATGCAAGGGCTACAATTCAACTTGAGATAAAACCCAAGGTTTTTAATAGGGTGGTTAATGAAATAGAGGACAAGTTTAATGTAACGTCTTTTTCCATTTCTTCAGAGGACTATACTTCTACATATGTGGATTTAGATGCAAGACTTAAAAACGCCACAGCAGTAAGAGATGAATACAGAGCTTTACTTAAAAAGGCTTATTCTGTCTCTGATATAATAAGTATAGAGAGAGAGATTGACAGGATTCAGGAAAGGATTGAACGTCTTTCAGGCCAACTAAAACAAATTCAACATCTTGTATCAAACTCCAAATTAAATATTTCCATTGTTCCCGAAACAATGTCTGAAAGAAAAGGGGTTTTTAGTATATGGTATAAGGGTATAACTTTGGGTACTGATATAGTTGTATGGATTGTTTTTATCCTACTTGCAGTTTTACCAATAGTTATTTTAGGCTTTATAGTTTATCTTATCATAAGAGCTTTTACGAGAAAGAAAAAGAAGTCCTAAGTCTCAACAACGATTTCTGAAAAGTCAGCAAGAAAGAGGAATAGTTCTCTTACTTGAGTGAGCAAGGCAAGACGATTATTTTTAATAGAATTATCTTCTACCATTACAAATACATTATCAAAGAACCTATCTATATATGGTTTTAATGTCAAGAGATAGTCTAATGTTTCTAAATAGTTTTTATTTTTAACAGAATTTATTACCTTCTCCTTTATTTTATTGTACGCATCAAATAGTTCTTTTTCTTCTTTTTGTTCAAAAAGGGATGTTTTAAGCAAAGTTTTTTCTTTTACTTTCTTTACAATGTTTGCAAGTCTTTTTTGCCCTACTGCAACCTCTTTAAAAAGCCCTGATGCCTTGTGCTTTAAATATTTTTCAAAGGCATTTAGTCTTAAATAAACATCATAGATGTTTTCCCATGTAACATTTAATATTGCATTTACGTGATCGTAAGGGAAGCTTTTTATAAAGTAATTCTTTTCTCTTTCAAGTAAAAATGTTTTTATCGGAGTATAGAGTTCATCGGAAAAAGGCTTAATTGCTTCTTTTATAAGTGAGGCGAGGGACAGATTAAATTGCATATGTATTATTTGTACTATAATAGCATCTGCCTGTCTCTTTAATGCTAAAGGATCATAGCTCCCTTTGGGGAGCATTTTTGCATAGAATCCACCTGATATATTGTCAATCTTATCAAATATAGAGAGAGCTGCAGCGTATTTGTTATCTATAGGCTTTGTTTCGTAGTGATGATATATGGCTTTTTTTACATTTTCATCTTCTTTTTGTGCCTCTGCATATATGCCTCCCATTATACCCTGCAGGGAGGTAAATTCTTTTTCCCTTACAACATTTGATACAAGATCTGCTTTTGCAAAATGTGCAGCTTTTTTTATTGTTTCTTTATCAATATTTAAATCTAAATAGAAGAGTTCTGCAAGCCTCATAAGCCTTTCAGCCTTTTCATAAAGCGTTCCGGCATTCTTAATCCACACAACCTTTTTTCCTTCTTCAACCATACTTTCAAGACCCATTCTTAGGTCTTCTTCAAAAAAGAATTTTGCGTCTTCAAGTCTTGAAGCTATCATTCTTGCATGCCATTTTTTAGCTAAATCACTATCAACATGGGGGTTGTTTGCAAACACGTATGCATAAGGAAGAGTATTTCCCTGGCTATCTGTAATAGAGAATGCTCTTTGATGTTTTTTTAAAGCAGTAACAACGAGAGGTGTGGGAAGAGAAGAGAAGCGCTTGTCAAATTTAATCTCTATTAAAACCGGGTACTCAACAATATTTACAATTTCTTCTATTAGTTCTTCATCCAGTATAACTTTTCCATTTAGTTTTGTTCCTGCCTCTTTTAACTCGTTGTATATCTTATTTTTTCTTTCTTCGTAAGAGTAAATGACATGTCCTCTCTCAAGCACAGAAAAAAACTCTTCTGCATTTGAAAAGCTTTGTTTTTCCTTTTTTTCAAACCTGTTAACAAAGGTTGTTAGTTCTTTATATACATCCATACTGATAGGAATAGATGTATTATCATATACGGTAGTTATCCATCTTATGGGCCTTGGGAATAGAATACTTCTTCCCCAGGACATTTTTCTCGGATATTCAATACTTTCTAATATCCCTGGAATATTTGAAAGTATTTTTGGTAATGTTTCACCTTGTTTTTTTATTTTCGCATATAAATATTCACTTTTCCCCTGTTTTTTTATGAATGTGTCTTTTTCTTCTATCTGAAGTTTTTGTAAGAATGACTTCCCGGCTTTTGTAAGTTTCCCCTCTGAATATGCTATGTGTTTTGGGGGACCTTTTATCTCTTCTTCTCTTTCATGACCTTTAAACTCTGAAAAAAAAGAGATAATATACCTTCTATTCGTATAAAAGGCCTTAATGTTTTTGTATGCTATTAAATGTTCTTTTAATAGAGTTTCAATCCTTATGCTTAACTCATCAAGCCCTCTCTTAAGATAGGATGCTGGTAGTTCCTCAAATCCTATTTCAATTATAACCTGTTTCATTTTTATCCCTGTAGGTTTCAGCAACTTTTTTGGCAAGCCTTCGGATCCTGCCTATATATTTTGCTCTTTCGCTAACGCTGATTGCCCCTCTTGCCTCAAGAAGGTTAAATATGTGAGAAGATTTTATTGTATAATCGTATGCTGGAAGTACGAGTCCTTTTTCTACGAGGTTAAATGCCTCTCTTTCATAGTTATTAAATTCTTCCTCAAGCATCTTTACATTAGCCTCTTCAAAATTGAATTGAGAGAATTCCTGTTCATTTCTTAAAAAAATGTCTCCCCATGTATAGGTACTATTCCATTTAATATCAAAGATTGATTTAGCATCCTGAAGAAAAATTGCTATTCTTTCAAGTCCGTATGTAATTTCTGCAGGGATGTTTTTTAATGCAATACCTCCAACTTCCTGAAAGTATGTAAACTGTGTTATTTCAATACCATCTAATTCAACCTGCCATCCAAGTCCCCATGCACCCAGAGTAGGAGATTCCCAGTCATCCTCTGTAAATTTAAGGTCATGTTTTTCAGGTTCTATACCAATATATTTAAGGCTCTTAATGTAAAGTTTTAGAACATCCTCAGGAGCAGGTTGAAGTATAACCTGGTATTGCCAGAATTGTTGTACCCTTAAAGGATTTTTTCCGTACCTTCCATCCCTTGGTCTTTTTGATGGTTCAACATATGCAACCCTGTAGTCTTTTTCGTCAAGTACACGTAAAAAGGTGGCAGGGTTAAAAGTTCCTGCCCCCACTTCAGAGTTATAGGGTTCAAAGAGAATACAGTCGTTTTTTGCCCAATATTCACTCAATCTAAGGATTATATCCTGAAAGTATATCATAAGCCAAGCTCTTTAGATATTGATTGCATAGCTTTAAGGCAGATAGAAATAAATTCATTTAGAGAAAGACCTATTTCAGAACATTTTTTTATCTGTTCTCTATTTGCTCCTGCTGCAAAACGTTTTTCCTTGAATCTTCTCAGTATAAAGTTAACATCTATTGACCATAGTTTTTTTTCTGGATGCATCAGCGCTGATGCGACAATTAATCCTGTTAGGGGATCAACTGCATACAGAGCCCACTCAAGTTTATTTTCCGGTGTTTTCTTCCCTGCATGTGCAAGAACTGCATCAGTTATTTTTTTATCGTAGCCAAGGCTTTTAAGTATTTCTGCTCCGAGTGTTGCGTGTTTTTCGGGTGTATCTTTGGTTTCCTCGTAATCTATATCATGCACAAGTCCGCTTAATGCCCAGATATCCTGATCCTCATTAAAGTTTTTTGCAAGCTCTTTCATACAGGCTTCCGTAGCCAGCATGTGTTTTAAAAGATTCTTATTCTTTATCCTTTTTTTTATTTCTTCAAGTGCTTGTTCTCTCATTAAAGATTGTGCTCTTTTAAGAAATTTTCAATAATAGCCTTTAGTTTTCCTTCTTTCTCTTCTAATTCGTAAAATACTCTGGTGGAAGGTTTGTTTATGTTTATAAGACGTCTCACGTCTATTGGGGTGCCTATTATAACTGTATCAGCATCTACACTATTTATGACTTCTTCAAGTTCTTTTAGCTGAGCTTCTCCATAACCAAGGCATGGTAAAAGGTTTGCCATCTGGTGATATTTGTCCATTGCTTGTTTTATGCTTCCCTTTACATAAGGTTTGGGATCTACGATTTCTTTTGCTCCATATTTCTTTGCAGCTATAATACCAGCTCCGAGATGCATGCCTCCGTGGGTTAGTGTGGGGCCGTCCTCAATAACAAGTACTCGTTTGCCTCGTATGAAACTTTCATCTTCAACAGAAACAGGGGAGGAGGCTTTGATTACAGGGGCTTGGGGATTTACCTTTTTTGCATTTTCTTCAATAGTTTTTATACCTTTGCCTGGAGCCGTATCAACTTTATTTATAAGTATTACGTCAGCCATCCTGAACTGGGCAGCCCCTGGATAGTATGTCATTTCATGCCCTGCTCTGAAGGGGTCTGCAATGACAATGAGAAGATCTGGCTTATAAAATGGCAGGTCATTGTTTCCACCCTCCCATATAACTATATCAAATTCCTTTTCACACTCATCAAGTATTTTTCCGTAGTCAACACCCGCAAAAACTGTATTCCCTTTTGCTATATGAGGTTCATACTCTTCCATCTCTTCAATTGTGCAGTGTTCCTTTTCCATATCTTCTATTGAGGAGAATCTCTGAACGATTTGTTTTTTTAAATCTCCGTAAGGCATTGGATGCCTTACAACAGCAATTTTAAGCCCTCTATCCTTCAGTATATCCATAATATAACGGGATGTTTGACTTTTTCCTGCACCAGTCCGGACAGCACCTATTGCTAATACGGGTTTTGTAGACTTTATCATTGTTGCTTCTGGCCCTAGTAAAACAAAGTTTGCTCCAGCACTTAACGCTCTGGATGCCCTGTCCATTACATATTCGTACGATACGTCAGAATAAGAGAATACAACATCATCAACATGATTTTCTTTTATAATCTTTTCAAGATCGTCTTCTGATAAGATGGGTATACCGTCTGGATATAATTTGCCTGCGAGCTCTACAGGATATTTCCTGTCGTCAATATTGGGAATCTGTGTAGCTGTAAATGCGACAACTTCATATGCTTCATTATCTCTATAAAAGGTATTAAAATTATGAAAATCTCTTCCAGCTGCGCCCATAATCAAGACACGTTTTTTATTCATGCTTTTGCCTCCTTTTTTAGAAATTCTACATAAAATGTGGAAAAAGTCAAGAAATTAAGTTGATATTGAATAAAATGAACAGTTAGTTAAAAAAAAGACACGTATGTTATTTTAATTTTATTTCAAGAACTGGTGGAAGTATAAAGAGCGAGTATTTGAGACGATAAAGTCTGTTCAGCATAAAAGAAAAGTGATTACTCAAACAAGACTAAACTAAATTCCGCAAGAATTTAGCATAACGGTCAGAGATTTGTATGAAAGTTTTTATCCTGTACATAATATTGGAAAGAGTTTTTGTATAGCTTGACAATGCTTTATATATTTATATAATTTGTTATGCAAGATTTTTTTTCAACAATAGAGATAAATGATGCGTTATTTTTAAGAAATCTTAAGATTTTTCCTTTAAAAGCGAAAGATATTGGTATAGAGCTTTCTACTATTGATAAGGCACGTATTACGGAACAGGGACGAGTTGACAGTATAATATTAGAAAATCCTTTGAATAATGATATGTTTTATTTCTCCGGGCAGGAGGTTATTGGTGCTTATCAGGATAGGGTTATAGCAGAGAGCAATATTTTAAGAGCACACAGCTTTGAGAATGTAAATGTTGTTTGCGTTGAGGAGAAACGGTGGGAGGGAGGTAGTGAATTTAAAACAGGAGAAGTGGCTCATCCTATTATAAGGAGTATGCTTATATCAGGGGGAAAAAATCTTCAAAAAGCTGTATGGAATGAGGTAAGAAGAAAGCTAACTTCTCTTAGAGTAAGTTCAAAAACCCTTTCTTTAAATCAGTCGTTTATGGACTTAAGAGATGATGTTAATATATTTGTAGAACATGCAGAAGAGCTTAAGCGTTATAATGGTATGGCTGTCTTTTTTGAAGATAGATTTGTCGGAGCTGATCTCTTTTTTTCAAGAAGCTTATGGGGAAAAGTATATAAAAAAATTCTAAAGGGATATGCACTTGATGCATTAGAAGAGATGTTTACGAAGAGTGCTCTTTATGAGAGAAGTCTTTCTGTTAATGAGGTTATTGCTTTTTTAAAGGGTTTTGAACGTATTAAAAAGGGGACGGTAATATATAAAGACAAAAGGTTTGCTTTTGATTATAATAACTACAATAAGGTTCCACTTAATGCATCGTTTTTCCCATACATGAATGCTTGAGAAAGATATAGGAAAGTACAGAATTTTAAAATGGCTGGGAGGCGGGAGATTTGGTGATACGTATCTTGTGGAGGATAAAATTATTAAAGAGCTATTTGTTATAAAATATATTCCCCTACCCCGAATAGAAGGTACATCATCCAAAAATTTTCCAAAGGATGAGATAAAAGCTTTATTAAGACTTAATCATCCAAATATTGTAAGAATTTTTAGTTATGACATATACAAAAAAGGTTTAGTTATCGTAATGGAGTATGTAAGAGGAGAGAGGCTTTCAGATTATATTGTAAATAATAAAATGTCAAAAGAAACAATCCTCAGTCTTTTTAACGGTCTTTTATCAGGCTTATGTTATGCACACAAAAACAATATAATTCACAGGGATTTAAAGCCAGATAATATTATAATTACATCTGAGCCTCAGGTAAAGATTATAGATTTTGGACTTTCTTTGTTCTTTTCTAAAACCGATATGTATGTTGAGAGCATGCCGTCTGGCACTCCTGTTTTCATGTCAGAAGAAGCATTTAAAGGTAGATTTTTTAAGGAAAGCGATATCTTTTCTCTGGGGTTAATTTTTGCTTATATTCTTTCTTATAGAGATTTCAATAAATGGATAAAAAGGCATGCAGAAAAGACTAATAGGTTTTTATCATTTAACAGAGAGATTTTAGAAAAGGTTAATGTTTCACAGGATATAAAGGATCTTATTTACAGTATGCTGGATAAGGATCCTTATAAAAGGCCTTCCTGTGAATATCTTTTAAAAGCTGTAAATTCTATGTCCTTTTCTCCAAAAAGCTTTCCAGCTCAAGGGAAGATTGTATCGGATAAGACTCTTCATTTAAAAGGAAAAAAATCTTTCTCTTTTACAAAAATACAAAAAGATATTATAGAGTATGCAGATGGAAACATACTTGTAATTGGAGATGCAGGTGTGGGCAAGACTTTTACGCTTGTACATAAGGCAATAGGGCTATTAAGAAAGAGAATATTAAATCCTGAGGAAATGGTTATCATGTCCTTTTCAAAAAAGCAAGTAGAGGATATAAAGAATAAATTATATACTACTTTTCCTACTGCCAGGCATATATTTATAGATACATTCCACGGGTTTATCTTTCAAATAATGAAGAGATTTGGGGAATATATAGGACTTAAGGATTTTGATATAGTAGATAGTAATTATATGAAAAAAATCCTTCCAAAGGAAATGAGGAATGTTTTTATATTTAATGAGCTTGAAAAGCAGCTATCCTCTCAGCTTGACTTGCCAACAGACCTTGTAGAATTCTATAAGATGTATTTTGAATTTGTAAAAAAAAGACACATAATGACATTTTCTTTTATGGTTGGTATTTGTTATAGGCTTTTAAAAAATAATGCTTATGTAATTAAGGCAATGGATGGCTTTAAGTACTTTATGGTTGATGAGATACAAGATTTGACCCCAGTACAGTATGAAATTTTAAAGCTTTTTAAAAACCAGGCGACATTCTTCTTTACAGGGGATAAGAAACAGAGTATTTATAGATGGAGGATGGCTGATCCGCGGGTTCTTGACTGGATAAAAAAAGATTTCGATATAAGTATTTTTGAACTCAAGAGATCCTTTAGAATAACCAGTGACATGAAAAATAGCGTTTTGAAAACTTACAATCTTGATGTTGAAACTGCTCAAGAGAGATCAGGCGAGATACTTTTTTATAAGGCTACCTCTCTTGAAGACGAGGCAAAATGGATTGCGAGGCAAATTAAATTGCTTATAAAAAAGGGTGTAAAACCAGGGACTATAGCTGTATTATTTAGGGCAAATTATTATATGAGGATTTTTATTGAGCACTTTTTAAAGGATGAAATTCCCATATTTGTTCTTAAGAAAGAAATATATTTTTATAAGAAAGAAGTGCAAGCTGTGCTTCAACTTGTTGAAGGGTCTTTGAAGAATGACATAACATATATAGAGCCATTTTTAAAGCTTATAATGCCTTCTAAAGGCAAAACAAGGCAGTACATTATTAAAGACAGAAAGCTATACCCCTCCTTTCAGAAGGGGGTTTACAAAAAACGTATTGATCAGGTTAACGAGGTTTGGCATAATAAGGACAATATGTCAGTAGGTGATTTTATTATAGGTATGTTAAAGGCGCTTGATTTTTACAAGCTTAAATCCAGGCAAACAACAAGATTTATTATGTCTGATCTTATAGATATTGGATTATCCTATAGTGGAGAACAAAAAAAACTCTTCATAGATAGAATACAATTATTTGATGAACTTAAAATTTCAGGGTGGAAAAAGGATAGAGTAAGGGTTTTAACAGTGCATCAGGCAAAGGGCCTTGAGTTTGATGCAGTGTTCTTACCTGTGCTTATAGAGGGCTTTTTCCCCTTGTCTGGATTTTATCTTTTGCCTGATGAATCAAAAGAGGAAAGAAGTTTATTCTATGTTGCTTTGACAAGAACAAAGAAAAATCTATATCTTAGTTATCCTCAAGCAGTTAAGGCCTATACGCCTTATCACAACAACCATTGGTTGTATAAAACTACAACCCCTTCCAGATTCCTTTTAGAAATTTTTAATGAGAGAGTTTGATAAGGCCTTTTTTTATAAGTCTTGAGAGAGGAATAAGTATGCTGTTAATATCTTTTTTCTTCTCTTTTGCTATTTGATTTACAGTTAGTTTATGATTTTCTATTAGAGAAAGAATGTTTTTTTCTTCTTCTGTAAGAGAAGAATTGTCTATTTCAAGAGATTTTCTTTCAACAGTGGCCTCGAAACTGTTTATAAATTTTTTTGCTTCCTCTATTTCATCTTTTTTCCTTAGAGTTTCTAATATAATGAACTCTAAGGGCAATGAGATATTTGGTTTATAGGCTTGTATTTCCTCCTCTGTATCAAATATGTATCTTCCTTCTTTCCATGATAGTATTTCTTGTAAGGCAGCTTCGCCATCATTATTATCTGTATGTGCATAGAGTAGAAGCGGGCCATCAATAACCAGCAGACCATTAATGCCGTTTGAAAGAATTTTTAAAACGCCTGTCTTGCTTCCCATAAAAAGATACTGTAAAAGATCTATAAGTGGATGTTCTTCAATTAATGAGTCTATTTTCATTTTTCCTTATATTTACCTATTTTCCTAAATTTGTCAATCCTCTGGTTTATTAACTCTGATACAGGAATTGATTGTAATTCGTCTATGGTTTTAAGAATTTTGCTTTTTATTGTTTCAGCCATTTTGCTAACATCTCTGTGTGCCCCACCTAAGGGCTCAGGGACTATATCATCTATAATACCAAAAGAGAGAAGATCTTTTGCAGTAATTTTTAAAGATTCTGCTGCTTTAGGTGCCATTTTGCTGTCTCTCCATAGAATGGATGCGCACCCCTCAGGTGAAATTACAGAGTATGTAGAATATTCAAGCATATAGATTCTATCACCAACACCAATAGCAAGTGCTCCACCACTTCCTCCTTCACCTGTGACAAAAACAATTATTGGTACTTTTATGGTGGCCATTTCTTTAAGGTTTCTTGCAATTGCTTCGGATTGTCCCCTTTCTTCTGCTTCTATACCAGGATAAGCCCCAGGAGTATCAATCATAGTAATGATAGGGATATTAAATTTTTCTGCTAACTTAAAAATACGTAACGCTTTTCTATAGCCTTCCGGATAAGGCATACCAAAATTTCTTTTTATCTTTTCTTTTGTATCCCTTCCTTTTTCATGCCCTACAAGTATGACTGTTTTCCCTTCAATAGCACCAATCCCAGCAACAATCGCAGGGTCATCTCGAAAGGTCCTATCTCCATGTAGTTCCATAAAATCATCAAATATTCTTTTAACATAGTCAAGAGTATAGGGTCTTTTAGGGTGTCTTGCCAGTTGAACAATCTGCCAGCGTGAGAGATTGGAAAATACCTTTTTCTTCACACTGTCGACCTCTTTTCTTAGTTTTTTAAGTTCTTCTTCTTTCCCTATGATGCCTATAAGCTCATTGATTTTGTTTTCTAATTCATTTATTGGTTTTTCAAAATCCAACCATAAATTACTCATAGAACCACCTCATACCAATATTATTTGAAAGGCCTAAATCTTCTTTAAAAAATTGGATAGCATAGCTTACCATTATGTTTTTGTAGGTAATGGAGAAGCCAGAGGATATAAGCTTTATACGGGAAAAGGGTACAAAATTATTCTTCTCAGTATCATACTCAACAATTGGACACCCAGCATAAACGGAAAGGAATTTCGTACTTAAAGAAGCAGAAATTCCTGCATCAAAGCCTTTATAAAATAAAGGAGCTGTTCCTTCAAGTCCTATTTCTGTTTTTATTTTTCCTTTTGTTCTATAATTAATACCTGCAGTAAAGCGAGAAGGCAATGTAAGGATAGAGTTTCCTATTTTCATTATTAATCCGTAATCCTTTATTAATATTCCCATTTTAAAGTTATTAAGAACAGTTGTAATCCCTCCATCAAACCCGTAGCAAATGCCATGAATATTGAATATTTGTTCATAGTAAGTATTTAGATTAAGGCCTATGGAAACAAAATTCTTAAATCTGTATCCATACAGGAAAGAAAGTTTTATGTTAGAATACGAATAATTTCCTATTGGTAAAGATTCTGGTACATTTAATCTATACTCGATGGAGGTCTGTGAAGAGTATAAATTTATTCCTAACTGATAGCTGTTTTGTTGCGTATAAAAACTTATTAAATTTCTGTTGACTCCTTGAATAAAAAACTCCTGAGAAAAAGATGCCTCCATCTTATTATTAAAAATAGATGGATTTGAGGTTGTACTGTAAGATGAGAAGTGAGCATAATTGCAGGAAGCAGATAGTTGAGGAGGAGCAAGAGAAACTAATTCAGGTCCGACAGTAGAGGTTTGTAAGAAGAGAAAAATTATTAACACACTAATCCTCTATGATTTCAACATTTGCTCTTGGTAAACGTAGCTTTTTACCGTTTTTGAGCTTTACAACCAGAACTCTTACCTTAGATTCTGTTTCAATATTTTCTAAGTTCACAGGCAATTCTTCTACAAAACCTATTGAGCCAAATTCAGGTTCTCTTATTATCCTTACCATCATACCCTTTTTAAGTCCTTCTTCAAGCAGTGCAGATTTTTTTATTGATTGTTTCTTATGGGCTGCAACAATAACTTCAGGTCTTATAACTCCTGCACGGATTTGTGTAGCTCCGTTTATAGATGCCTCTTTATTTTCAAGGCTTTTTAAAAGATTAAATGTTTTTTCAGCCATCTGCATTTTTCCGAATCCTTCTGTAACAATGACTGTTGTAGGAATATTCTCAGAGCCTGTTATTGCTACACCAATATCGTGTCCAAGTATATTTTTTATTGTAGTATCTTCTATGCCTCCTGTAATAATGCCCTTTATCCCTAATTTCATTGCTTTTCTGATTGCTCCTTCTGTAACTAAAGACCCTCCTGCAAGGATTTTATCCTTAAACGATTCCTTAATCATTCTTTCATCAATTATATCTGTTGGGGATGAGGCAATGTTTTTAATTATTCCTCTTTTTTCTCCCCCTATGCCGAAAATACCTTGTATAAGAGCGACTTCTGCTTCAATTATTACTCCTTCATTTTCAATAATTTCAACAACTTTTCCCTGTATATAAGCATCAACTTCAACCGGTTGAGGGGGTTCTCTAAGAATTATCTGTCCTGTAATATTGGATATACTTTCAATAGTTCCGTCTATAGGTGAGCGTACGCTTGATTTAAAAGCTCCAAAGATTCCCTTTGTCTCGGCAATTACTTCATTCTTTTTAACTGGGTCTTTCGGTTTTTTCTTCATAAATTCGTCTATTTCAGCGGGAAGACAACCCAGGAGACCAGCAACATTTAAGGGTTTTACGTTGCCGGGCAGAGATGTTTTAGCAACAATTTGTTCTGGTTTTACTATTTCGCCTACTTTTACAATAACTTCTCCTGATAATGGAAGTCTTCTTTCCTTTCTAATTTTTATGAAATCTGTAACCTTTAATCCCGGTGTATAAGCATGAGCCATTTAAACCTCCTTATTAACATTTTTGTGCTATAATGCCTATGGATAAATGAGAATATAGGAAAATTCTTTTATCCTTAAGGCTTTTTTGAATATTATAAAATATTTTTTGTATATTACCATACTTTGGATACATATTTATCTTTATTCCTGCTTTTAAAAGTAATAATCGTAACATCCTATATACTATTCCTGGTCTTGCCCAATCACCGTAGAGCCTAACAGGGCACATATTGAGTTGTTTTACCATACGTATAAGTTGATTTGGGGTAAACTCTCTTTCCCAGCCTGCGAACCATTTGTTAAATATCATTGCGGCATGTTTTATAAGTGTATAGATATGAAACTTCTGAGGAACATCTACTAAAAGATAACCGTTTTTTTTAAGAATTCTTTTATTTTCAATAAGTAGTGGGTAAGGATTTCTAAAATGTTCCAAAAGCCCCTGATGATAAACAAGGTCAAAAAAATTATCTTCAAATGGAGTATTTAATCCGTCTGCTTGAATTATATTTATTGGGATATTGTACTTTTCTTTTAATTGAGATACCTTTTTTAGGCTTTCATCGCTAATATCAATAATATAGACATGTGCACCTTTTTGAGCAATTGATAATGCTGTTCTTCCTGTCCCAGCCCCAACTTCTAAAATATTTAACCCTTTGAGGTCTTTTAAAGATTTTAATATTTCGCTTTCAATATCTGTTATAGTAGGATAGATTTCTTCAACGTCTCTTTCTCTCCAGAATTTATCCCACAGAAAACTATCCATTAAACTCCTTTAAAAAGACACTATTCATCATAGTGTAATTATATCTAAAATCAATAAACTGTCAAGATTAAAAAGAGTATTTTATTATATGTTTATTTGAACTGCAAGCTAATATTAAAGATAGGGATAGAAAAGGATTTTTTTAATGAAGATATAGATAGAGTTTCTACCTGGTCAGTTCGGTTTTTATTTTGTAATGCTAAATAGTAGATCCCGGCAAATCCAACTGTTTGTCCTATTAAAGAAGAATAAAGATTAAGTTTTATGTTATGTGGGAAAAGCATGTATGTTATGCCTGTAGCTAAAAGAGCGCCTCCGCTTTGTCCTAAAAGCACCATTGTTCCATCAAAAGTAGAAAATTCTTTGTTTTTAACAAGATAATCTCCAATATACAAACCTGCATAAGAACCACTTATTAAAAACAAGGTATTAAGGCTTTCTATCTTGCTATCTAAAGAGAAAAGAAACGTTGCAGGAAGAAAAATTCCATAGAAAGTACTGCCAAGCATTATAAGAACATCTCCCCTTGTATAACTCCTTGCTTTAGAAAATAGATATCCTAAATATTGGCCAGCGAGAGAAAAAGAAAGAGTTGTAAATGCGTATATTTTTTTGTTAATATTTATCTTAAATATTTTAGAAAGCATATAGGGATAAGCAATCCCATTAAGCATCCCAACCCAGCCAATGAAGGTACTCATATCTCCTTCTCCCATGGAGAAATTATATTTTTTAGATACGTAAAATAAAGTGTACGCTTCTGACAGACTGGAAATATTTGTATATGTTAATATAGCTGATGGGGAATTATTGTCAGTTAGTAGTGTGCTTAAGAGTAAACCATGAACTATTCCAATTAGCCCTCCCTCAAGTGTATAGGAAGCAGTTGCTTTTGAAATAGGTGTATTTTGTGTCAAAAAATAAGGTAGAAAGAATCCTGTTGCGGATATTATAGAATAAGAGCCTAAAAAGACTCTATAATTTTTGATTTTCAAACTTATAGGAATACTCCATGCGTACCAACCCATGCTTAAGGCAGTTGTTCCTATAAGGTATTCTGTATGTCCTGAATTATCAAGGCTGTCAATAATAGGTGCCCTACCTGGAGAAATTTCCAACGTAGAGATTAACATTCCCAAGAAAAGCATTTCTAAGTCCTTGTTTTTTTGTCTTCATCTGATACGTTATCTATTATAAAAGAAAATGTAGCCTTATCAACCTTCCCAACGATTTCGTCTTCATTACTTGTTCCAAGTTTTTCTTCTAAATATCTTTGTATTTCTTCTCTTTTCCATCCTCTGTTTAAGAGTTTTGCATAAAGCGCACTGACCTGACCTCTGGTCGCTTTGGTCGTCCTCCTAATCATATCTACATCTTGCAAAAATGCTTCAAATTCATCTCTGAAATTAATATCTTTTAGCTCTCTTTCAAGAGTTATTGTTTTTCCTGCGAGTGAAAATGTAATTTTGGCTGTAGTAGACATTAGACCTCCTTTTTTACGGTTTTTATAATCTTTTCTATAATAGTTTCTTTTTTTATTCCTTCTGCCTCTGAAAGGTAGTTTAGAACTATTCTATGAGTTAATACAGGATGTACTGCAAACAGTATATCTTCTCTTTCACAGGCAGTTTTCCCTTCTAATCCTGCTTTGATTTTAGCTCCAAGTATTAAATATTGAGAAGCCCTTGGCCCAGCCCCCCATTCTACATATGTATTTACTTCTTCAATAGGGTTTTCTTTATGGGGTCGCGTTAGTTTAACTATTTTAACTGCAAAATTAACCAAACTGTCTGATACAGGGATTTTTCTTAAGAGCTTTTGTGCAAATAGTATTTCTTCTCTGGTAGTAATTTTATTAAGATTAGGTACATAGTTAGATGTGGTACTTTTAACAATTTCAATCTCTTCTTTCATGTTTGGGTAATTGATTATAGATGAAAACATGAACCTGTCAAGTTCAGCTTCAGGTAGAGGATACGTCCCTTCCTGTTCAATTGGGTTTTGAGTAGCAATAACAGTAAAAGGTGGAGTGATAGGATATGTTTTCCCTCCAGCTGTAACTGTTTTTTCCTGCATTGCCTCAAGTAAAGCAGCTTGTGTTTTTGGAGGTGTACGATTAATCTCATCTGCAAGCAATAAATTTGTGAATACTGGCCCTTTCATGAATTTAAACATTCTTTTGCCGTTGTTTTCTTCTATTATGTCAGTTCCGGTTATGTCTGCAGGCATTAAGTCAGGAGTGAACTGAATTCTTGCAAAATCGAGATTCATTGCCTTTGCAAGACTGTTTACTATAAGTGTTTTTGCAAGGCCCGGAACCCCTATTAATAGGAGATGCCCATCAGCAAAAAGAGTTATAAGCACCTTCGTTATAATGTCATCCTGCCCAACAATTATTTTTTTTAACTCCTGCCTGATACTATTAGAAATTTCCCTAACCCTTTCTATATCGGCGATATCACTCATCTATGTTTTTCTCTTAAACATGTTTTTAACATAATTTTTGTTTTTTTCCACAAGTTTTCCACATAGGTTAGAGGTTTTCTCTATTGCTTATTTTATCCACTCTTCTTTTATGTCTTCCTGCTTCAAATTTTTCCTTAAGCCATGTTAGTACAACTTCTTGAGCCATGTACGGACTCATATAATATGAACCAAACGTTAAAATATTGCTATCATTATGATTTCTTGTAAGTTTTGCAAGTTCTGGTATAAAGGCTAATGCTGCTCTTATCCCTTTTATCTTGTTGGCAGCAATTTCCATGCCAATACCTGTATAACAAATCAGGATGCCTCTGTCGCTTTCTCCTTTGCTTACAGATTCTGCAACTTTAAAAGCAAAATCAGGATAATCCACACTTTCTTCACTGTATGTTCCTTTATCTATAACTTCATATCCCTGTTCTTTAAGGATTCTTTTAATATATTCTTTTAAAACAAAACCTTTATGATCTGCACCCACTGCCACCTTCATTGCTCTCCTTAAAAATGGCGGCGGAGGGGATTGAACCCCCGACACAGAGATTATGATTCTCCTGCTCTTCCGCTGAGCTACGCCGCCATGTGAGATAATATTTTATATAAAAAAGTTGTAAAGTCAAGGATTATTTTGAATGTCTAAATGCTTTGTTTAAATCATTGACATTATGTTTTTTTATAGACTGAACTGTATGATAATGTTAGAATCTTTTTTGTGATAAGCAATTTGAGTTGTAATTGTTTGGAGGGCAATAAGAATATTTATAGTAATTAAAAATCAATATACATTTTTTTACTTTGAAAAGATTGTAAGCTTTGTGGATGAAAGTTTAAAAGAGGCAGTGCCTTAGGCACTGCCTCTTTTGGTTTACTTAACTACTGTTATCTTATGGGTATAGGCGTTTGTTCCTATCCTGAGCTTCACAAAATATATACCCTGTGAAAGGTTGCTTACATCAACGTGTCCCTTGTTTACTACAGTCTTCTTAATAAGCTCGGCTCCTGTTATGTCATAGATGATTAACTCTGCCTCTTTAACATTGCCTGTATTGTAAATAAGTTTCCCATTCTTAAAGATAACCATATCTTCTGTTGTCACTTCTTCTTCTACTGCTCCGCCCACCACTGTTATATCTACACTCATCGTATCGTCTGATGGATTATCATCACTGTATCCATTGTATACTGTTATAGTATAATCGCCTGCCTCTTCAGGCACCCAATAGCCAAGTGTGTCTGTTTTAAGCTCTGATACTGGAAAGTCGGCTATTGTATCCTCTGTGCTGAAGACCTCTTCACCGTCTTTCATTACCTTATAGCCTACATTTACATTGGTCTCGTCATTCGCTCCGTTATTTGTAAACTCTCCTACTACCATGAGACTGTCTCCTATATTGTATTGTCCTCCTAGAGGGGAAACCACAT
>JALVRC010000034.1 GCA_027025255.1 Caldifarciminota bacterium | reverse complement strand
AAATTCTTCTGAATAGTTTTCCTTAGAATCTATTTTATTATTAAGTTCAAAGGCATTCTTAATCTTTTCAAAAACACTTCTGTCTATTCTTTTTATTTTGTTTAATACTGTTTTAAAAGAAGGTTTTGTAAAACCGTATAAAATTAAAGGGAGAGTAAACAGAGAAAGATACAGATAAAAAGCATTAAAACTCAACAAATAGAATATAAAACCGGCAAATAAAAGAACCAATCCTCCCACTCCAAAAAGAAAACGACTTTTTTGATACACAACCTTTTTGTATTCCCTCAAATCAAACATCATTAAAATATATATACAATAATCAAAAAGTCAATAAATATCTTTCTACTATACTTTATTAAAAAAATACTTTTTAAGGATATATTCATTTTCAAATGTTTCAAAAAAACTATAAATTTTATTTAAAACGTTTCATAAAGGCTTTTATATCAGGATAAAAAAGCTCATATTCTTTAACTCTATAGGTTTTGCCTTTTACATAAACCATATAACCATCTTTTTCAAGCAGGGTTTTATGTGATTCAACCCCTCCTGGATATTTATTATTTAATTCCCCATTGCTTTTAAGAACGCGCCAATATGGGACAGAATACTTTTTATCCTCTTCTGAAGCATTGGCAACTATGTTTATAAATATCCCTGTGGTTAAAGGACAGGTTATTGTTGTATTATGTAAAGAAGACAAAAAATTTTTTATCCATGAGGTCGTTACCAACTCATTTTCTCTTATTTGTTTCACAATACTATGTATTTCCAACGGAGAGGGTATATACATAGTACCCTCTCCGTATTTTCTTGCAAGTTTGACTGGTAAATCAACTATCTTTGGTAAATCCTTTTTAGATAGCAATTTATAGGTCCATGATTTTTTCATTTTTCGAGCAATGTAGGTAATTTTATCTTTGTTCCGGGTTTTTTTGGTGCTTCAAGCATCTTAATTGACTTTAACCCATTAACTGCTTCTTTAATAGCTCTTTCTAACTGCGCATCAAAATCCTTTTTGTAATCCTGAGGCCTATTTTCAACAGGAATGTCAGGATCAGTACCGTAGTTTTCAACTCCCCATCCAACATCCTTAAACCAGAAAGCAAATTCAGGTTGAGTTGTTATTGTACCATCTATTAAAGGATGAGAAGGGTTTATTCCAACAACTCCTCCCCAGGTCCTTTTCCCGATAAGCTTTCCAATTTTTAAAAGTTTAAACGAGTGGGAAAAAATATCACCGTCAGAGCCAGCCAGTTCATTTGTAATAGCAACAATAGGTCCTTTTACTGAATAATAAAAATAGGGTTCCTTACCTTGCCAGCGAGTTAAGTCGTAACCAATTCGTTTTTGCATAAGCTTAGAGAGAAGTAATTGTGAAACAAAACCACCTCCATTATACCTAACATCAATTATTATTCCATCTAACTGTGCTTCGATACCATAGTATCTATGAAATTCTGAATATCCCCATGCTCCCATATCTGGTATATGTACGTAGCCGATTCTATTTTTCGTTTTTTTATGCACATATTCTCTGTTCTTTTCTACCCATTCCCGATACCTTAACATGGATTCTCTGGGAATAGGTCTTACAATATAAGTATAAATTTTAGTTCCCCTTTTAATCTTAATAAATACATCAGTATTAGCATGATTTATAAGAATCTTATAAGGATTTAGCTCTTTCGTAAGCTTTATATTGTTTATTTCTACAAGCAAATCCCCTTCTTTTACATCTATGCCTGGCGCGGTTAAAGGAGAACTTTTGCTCTTATCCCAGAAATCTCCCTTAAGAATATGAGTAATCTTATACCCTTTGTTTTTATTATCCCATAAGATGTCAGCTCCTAAAAGGCCCTGTCGAGGTATAGAGATAACTGGATAATCTCCTCCAAATTCATAACAATGAGAAGTTCCCAATTCTCCCTGCATCTCCCAGATAACATCTGATAATTCTCCTCTTGTATTTATTCTATCAAGTAATGAATAATAACGTTTAAAAATTTTCTTCCAATCGATTTTTCCGATATCCTCTCGCCAAAAATGGTCTCTCTGCAAACGCCATGCCTCTTTTAACATCTGCCTCCATTCATATTTAGGATAAACCAAAAGCTTGATTCTTTTAAAATCATACCATCCACTTTCTGCTCCTGGAGGAAGATTATCCTTTTGCGGATCAGATTTCTCAACACTGCTTATCCTTAATCTGTTTTTAGAAAGATATATAATATGTTCACCTTTAAATGTTATTCTAAAATCACTAACAGCATTAGAAATCGTTTCAAGTTTTCTTTTTTTAAAATCCCAGAAAATTAATTCAAAATTATCTCTAAAACCAAAAAAATTCTGGCTGAGCATCCCCTTTAACGGTGCCTTTAAAAAAACAGCCTTTTCCTTGGCACCTCTAACTTTCAAATATCTCCCCTCTGGTACAGGAAATGCACGAATCCTTTCATTCATATTATCTGTATCTATTGTAAGTTTATTAGATTCAGAAGGTTTTTTATTTTTGTTTTCTTCTTTTTTTGGACCATCCTGTTCTTCAATATATAAAAAGGGGTCTAATGTATTCTTTTGCAATGGCACCAGATATGGCCTTGAACCATAAGGGAAACATAAATCAAATACTTGCTCATCAGGTAAGGGGTTAAAATCTCTGTATGAAATGAAGTATAGAAATTTACCGTCCGGGTCAAAAGAAGGAGATTTATCAAAAGATACTGGTTCAGTTACATTAATCTTTCTTCTTTTGCTTAAACTATAAAGCTTAATTATGCTTGTTCTGTTAGAATCAGAAAAACCGTACGCTATCCATTTCCCATCGGGAGAAAAAGAAATTCCGTTTATTTTGTCAAATTTACTTTTATCTACCAAAGTAAATGTTTCTGTTTTAATATCCAGAAGATAAACTTCGTTTCTATGTGTAGTAAACACAATTTTTTCATCTTTTTTATTAGGCGAAACCTCTATTTCAAGTATTCTTCCTACATTTTTGTATGACAACTTTTTTAAAAGCCTTCCTGTTTTTGCTGAATAAAGATAAAACTGTTCTTCTCCTGTTTCATCCGATACCAGGATTATACGTTCCTGATTTGACAAAAATCTGGCTAACCTATATCTAACATCAGGCTTATGTCCAAGCTGTAGTACAGGTCCGTCCCAATTCTTTGATGTAAAAACTTTTCCCCTTGAATTAATGGCTACACCTTTACCTTCATAAGCAAGGTCAAACCCCTGTATGAAACGCTCAGGTTGAATATATCTCCTCTGACGTTCGCTTCTTGTTGATTTATAATTAATAGGTATCTTAATAGTCTTTTCTTTCGCAACATCATACGCATAAATATCTCCTCCAGCCTGAAAAACAATCTTCCTCCCGTCAGTAGAAGCGTTTCTTGCATAAAATTCTTTATTATCTGTATGTTTTTTTATATCCCTTCCTGACAAATTACAGGAATAGATGTTGCCAATCCCTTCTCTATCAGAAATAAAATAAATTTTGTCGTCTATCCACATAGGATTTGTAAGATTGAATCCTGTTTCCATTAATTTTACAAAATTTCCATTTCCTTTTTTATCAATCCATAATTCACCTACAGTACCTCCTTTATATCTTTTCCAGCGTGCAGGATCACCAGTATTTCTACCTATAACCATTCCTTTTTTAGGTCCAAATGTAATGCTTGTTCCTTCCCCAAGATGTAGATTTTCAGGAATAGAACCTTTCAAGTCTGTTTTAAATAATTGTCTAATTCTCTGTAATGGTTGCTGATAATTTGAAGAAAAAATTATTTCATTATTATCTGTCCATGCAGCAGGTAAAGAAATTGCTCCCAAGAAAGTAACTCTTTCTATTTCCCCTCCATCTGAAGACATTATAAATATTTCCATCGCTCCTTCTTCTCTCGATGAAAAAGCAATCATTTTACCATTTCTGGATAAAATAGGGGAAAAGACACCTGTTTTCAATTGAGTCAATCTTAAAGGGACACCTCCCTTTATGTTAACTGCCCATAAATCTTCTTCACTAACAAAATATAACTTGTCTTTATATATTAATGGATGATGAAAATAACCATTTTTCATGATATACTCCTTATATACACTCAAGAAAAGCGCGCCTGGAGGGACTCGAACCCCCAACCTGCGGATTAGAAATCCGCTGCTCTATCCAACTGAGCTACAGGCGCATTAGTTAATTTTAAATAAATTTATGGTAAAGTCAAGTTATATATTTTAATAAAAACCTTGACATGACAAAAAAAATATATAGAATTAAATAAATTTAAGGAGGCTTAATGAAAAAAATTAAATTAGCAATATATCTCTCAATTGTTTCATTGATGCTTGGATGTGTTGAAGAAAAATATACTGAGCCCGATTGGAATAAATCTGTTTTTGTCGAATACAATGTAGTCCAGAAAAAATCTAATAAAATAGGCAATTACTTAATAAGATATACCTTACTTAACAAAAAAGACACTATAAATGATACAGTTTATCATTGGTTAGAAATGGATGGTTGGGTAGGAGAAACGTTTTTTGGCTTTAAGATGTTAATCCCATATGGATATAGAGATAGAGCTAAAGCAATGATAGTTAAAGTAAAAACCCCTGAAAAGCTTGAAGTCGTAGAAATGCCTTATGAATTATCAAACTACCCCACGAATCTAATAACTCCTTATTTATATAATGTATCTCAAATAGATAGCGGAAAGGTAGATATAGAAGAAATTAATACTCCTATGGGAAAATTTCGGTGTATTAAAAGTGTCGTACGTAATAAATATACAGGTACAATTGATACTGTATGGGTTAATAACAAAATTCCTTTGTTCAGAATTGTCAAGGTCAAAACCCCTGAAAGTACAATGGAAATTAAAACATTTAGTTTTCATGGAATTAAAAGCTTTATTACAGAAAAGCCTATTGATAGCACTGAGATAAAAAAGAGATTAGGAATTAATAATGAATAAAAAATGGGCGGTAGAGGATTTGAACCTCTCACCTCTGGTATGTGAGACCAGCGCTCTAACCAACTGAGCTAACCGCCCTTATTTTAAATTATATATATATTTTAAACAAAGTCAAGGAGAAAAAATGGAAAAAAAAGAAGAGAATTGGAAAGAAGTTTTAAATACCTTGAAAAAAGAAACTAATGCCATTGTTGCATTTTTAGTTTCAGAAGAAGGTTTTCTTATGGAAAACTCCGATAAAGATAAAATAAACATTGATATAGACCAATTATCAGCTTTTGCCTCAGGATTTATAAAACCTTTGAAATTAAGTTCTAAAATCTTATCTGAAAACGAGGAGTGGATTTATACAATCGTTAGATACAAGCAAAATTACCTATTTTTCTATACCATTGATAATCAACGTTTTATAGGCATCTTACTTAATCAAGATTGTTACCCGGGAATGATTCTATATGATATAAAAAAAGCATCAAATTCTATTAAATGATTTTTTACAAGAGTTTTACCATTAAAACAAAAGGCTTTGAAGATGTTATAAATATTACAGACAAAATAAACTTTTTTGTAAAAGAAAGCAACATTACAGAGGGAATAATAGTCATCTCATTAGCAGGCTCTACAGGGAGTATTACAACAATAGAATATGAATCAGGACTTGTTAATGATATAAAATCTGTCTTAAACAACCTTATACCCAGAGGGGTTGACTATAACCACAATTTAAAATGGGGAGATGGGAATGGAGATGCTCATATAAAAAGTGCTTTACTGGGTACAAGTAAAAGTTTTTCCATTCATAACGGTAAAATTATTTTAGGAACTTGGCAACAAATTGTTTTTATAGATTTTGACAATAGATCAAGAAATAGGGATATTCATATTCAAATTATCGGTGAATAGACAATTTTTTTTCCTTGACAAGCTCTAAAATGTAATTATAATTAACTATGCGTGAAACGTATTTATACCTGATAAGTGATGATGGCGATTTAAAACAGCTTATAGCCAAGCTTTCTGGAGATGATTACAAAATAATTTTATTAGAATCAAATGAAGAAGCATTAAATAAAATAATTGAGCCTGGAATAGTTATCTTAGACTGTAGAAATAATAATATTAGTAAGATTTATATGGACAGATCTGGTAAATACCGCGATTTAGAGAAATTTTATCCTGTAATATGTATACTAAAAAAACCTGCTTCACGGATACTGTTTATGGAAATTATTATAAGAAAAAATTTCTATATATATGAACCTATTGAAGAACAGTGGGAAACACTCTTAACGAGAACGAAACCAGTATTAACTATTAAAACCCAGTATAGAGAATTGGTAGAAGGTAAAACTTTTGAAGGATACGTAATGAGTAAAATTATTGAACGGGTAACAAAGTTGAAATTAACAGGATATCTACGTATTACCTATGAAAATAATATTGCCTTTATAGAATTTTCTAAAGGAAAAATACAAAATGTTGAAATAGATGATAAAAGTGGAATAGATTTGATTGAAATAATTGAGAATTGGAATAAAGGAAGATATATTTTTATAAAAAACAAAAAAGACAAAGATGTGCTTGCCACAATGAAACAATCTCAATCTGAACAAATTTCAACAACACAAGAAAAAACATTATCATCTATTA
>JALVRC010000033.1 GCA_027025255.1 Caldifarciminota bacterium | reverse complement strand
AACAAATATATAAAGAATGCTAATAGCAGCCCCTATCAAAAGAAAAGCTAAAATTATCAGTTTTTTCTTAGGGTAAAATGGTTTCTCAGGAATAAATGGCCTCTGTAAAACTGTTAAAACAGGCGTGTCCTTATTCTCCATCATCTTTGCCTGTTCAAGCTGCTGTAATAGAAAAGCATAAGATTCCTGTAGCAATCTATATTTATAATACCTTCTAAGGTATTCATCAACAATTCCTGGTTTCTGTGTAAAATTTAATTTACTCTGGCCTGTCTTAAAATAATTTAAAAGTATTTCCTTCTTAAACATTTGCTCCTGTAAATTTGAAAATGCAGCTGAACTGGCAAGATTCTCACTGGTAATCATTGGGAGACTGTACCTTTTCTGATAATTCACAAAAGAATCACGTGCAGTATTTAATTCATTCGTCATATCCTTAATTCTACCCTCAATAAAAATCCTGAATTGTTTCCCTTTAGTCATACTTTCTTCATTAATAAACCAATTAACCCTATTAAGATATAGCTTTGCTATTTCTAAAGCTATTTGAGGATTCTCATATTCAACAATAATAGAAAATGTTCCGTCTTCCTGCAATTTAAAAGTAGTTATCTTCAACAATTCCTCAATAGCTTCATCCTTACTTTCTTTGGTAAAAACCTGTTTTAATTTTAAACTATCAACAATAAATTCTGTAATCATTCTCGACCTACAAATATCTTCCAATAAATCCATAATACTTGAATTAGATGAAAAACCAGGTATATTGAAATTTGCAATGCTGGAAGTCAATCTATTCTCTACGCCACCTAACATAGTATAAAGAGAGGGGGCTTGTGAAAGAGGAGGGATAAGTTTTGTTTCAATTCTATATTTCTTGGGAAGCAGAAAAGCCAACAATACACCTATGACAACTGATAAAAAAAAGATTGCTATTATTATTAACTTCTTTTTCAAAAACAGTAAAAACATTTCAAAAAGATTTATTTTCATACTATTCTCCTAATAGAATTAATGCATTTAAAAAAGACAAGAGACTTGCTGAGAAAGCTATCAGATCACGCATATCATACATGCTTCGTCTGGGTACAAAAATTGTTGTCCCTGGCTTTAATGATGTATATGGAGTTGCTTTAGCAACCTTACCATCAGGATAAATAAGTTTAATGTTCCTTAAATCAGCACTATATCTGGGACCACTTGCACGGGCTATATAGTAATTCAATTGCATTCCCTTTACATATTTAAATACCCCTCCTTTACCTACATCACCTGTTACATATATAAAATTAGATATATATGGAATTATTATTCTGTCATTATTAGCAAGATAGACATCCTTTAAAGCTCCACTTCTTATCTTTTCTAAATCAACTACAATGTGTTTTTTGCCTCGTACAATCTCAATATTATGAATATCGGAATTAGGGAGCAAATCACCTATTCTATCCAATAATTGAGAAAGCCTGTCGCCTCGTTTAAAATCAAAAAATGCTTCGTGAATCTGAGGTTTGTTCAAAGTATCTGCACTCTGCGTAATCATATTTGATGAATAATCAGGGGGATAAAACGCCCCTTCTACAATAACGGATTGTTTCATCTTAGGAACAAAAACAATATCACCCTCTTTTAAAAGTATGTCCTCTTTTTTTCTTCCTCTCCATAATATATTCTCAAGATTTAAAGTAAAGGTATCTTTATGCCTTATTACATATACATTTCTTCTACTACCCTCAATAGTAAATCCCCCAGATATACTTATTAACTCAGATACACTATTAAGAGGGGTTAAAACATAATACCCTGTATGTTTAACATATCCTGACAATAAAACTCTTATCAATCTGGGTTTAATAAGTACTAAAGATATATTCTTCCCAAGTTTTCTTTTTAAAACTTCTTCAGCCTGTGGTATTGTAAGTCCAGCAATCTTTACAGCACCTGAGACTGTATAAGGTGTCATTAAATTATTTACATTGGTATTCATTAAAGGAATAATATTTATAGACCTAATGAGTATATCTCCACTTGGAGTAATAACATCAGGATAAGACATAATATTGGTTGCATAATTCCCTACAGTAATCAACAAACTATCTCCAGCACCCAATATATAAGTATCTTTTGAAACTTCACTAAAAACTGAATTGAAATAAATCTCAGGTTGTTGAAAACTTTCATTTATTTGATTAATCCCTATAAGGATAAAAAGCATTATCATATACCTCCTTTTCTATCTAAACTTCTATATTGAATTGCTTCGGATAAATGGTGAGGTTTAATACTTTCTTCCTCATCCAGATCAGCAATAGTACGTGCTATTTTTAATATTTTACTGTACGCTCTTGCTGAAAACCCAAAATGCTCCATTGCTTTTTTTAAAAGTCTTTTCCCTTCTTGCTCAATAGAGCAAAAATCTTCTATCTGAGTAGCCCCCATCTGCGCATTGGAGAAAATGTTTAACCCCTGTCTTTTAAATCTTTCATGTTGAATCTCCCGAGCCTTATTAACTCTTTCTCTAATAGTAGATGAATATTCTCCTCTCCTTTTATCACTTAACTCTTCATACCTTACGTTAGGAACCTCAATATGAATATCAATTCTATCCATTAAAGGTCCAGATATCTTTGCTCTATATTTATAAATTTGATTGGGGGTACATGTACAGGTATGAAAAGGATCCCCATAATACCCACATGGACATGGATTCATTGCTGCTACAAGCATAAAACGTGATGGGAATCTAACACTTATCTTTGCCCTTGAAATTCTTATACTACCATCCTCAAGAGGCTGTCTTAAAACTTCTAATACATTTCTTTTAAACTCAGGAAGCTCATCTAAAAACAAAACACCATTATGTGCTAAAGATACTTCTCCTGGATGAGGAATATGCCCTCCTCCAATTAAACCTGCATCAGATATTGTATGATGAGGAGCTCTAAAAGGTCTAATAGAAATAAAAGAATTAGTATCATCGAGTAATCCTGCTATGCTATATATTCTTGTAGTCTCCAAGGCTTCATCTATACTAATGTCTGGCAATATACTGGGAATTCTCTTAGCCAGCATTGTCTTACCACTTCCGGGAGGACCAATCATAAGCATATTATGCCCTCCGGCTGCAGCTATTTCTAAAGCCCTTTTTGCAGACTCCTGTCCTTTAACATCTCTAAAATCTACAGAATAATTTACCTTTTTATAGAGTTCTTCTATGCTGATTTTATAGGGCTTAAGGGGGTTAGTTCCATTTAAATGATTAATCAACTCATATATATGATTTACAGGCAAAACCTTAATACCTTCAACAACTCCAGCCTCCATTCTGTTTTCAAAAGGAACTATCAGTGTATCTATATCTTCTTCTTTTTTTACAAGTTCCCCTATGGACAAAACCCCTTTTACACTTCTTATATGACCATCAAGGGTTACTTCTCCAGCAACTAAAGTCTTTAATAAAGAAGAATTCTCAATTATCCCGCTATTAACAAGCACTCCCAGTAAAATAGGTAAATCATAGGAGGTACCTTCCTTCTTGATATCAGCTGGAGCCAGGTTTACAGTTATTTTCATAGGACCAGGATAGAGATTAAGATTTTTTAATGCTGCTATAACACGTTCCTTTGATTCCTTTACTGCTATTTCAGGAAGACCTACAATAGAAAATCCAGGAATTCCCGGAACACTATCAACCTCTACATCAACCAAATATGCATCCACACCTATTATACCTGCAGATAATATCTTAGAAAACACTCTGAAACGCGTCCTTTATAAGGATTGGTTCTTTTCCCTTAATAACACCTACAACATCAAATCTGATAAACTGAGCTTTTATATTATGTGTATAAAGATAAAACCGAGCACTTTTTATAATTCTATTTATCTTGGTCTTGTTAATACTTTCCAAAGGATGTACAAAAGACTTTTCCGAACTCCTCACCTCAATAAATACGAGATATTTTCCATCTTTTGCTATAATATCTATTTCACCGGCTTTTGAATAAAAATTCCTCTCAATAATTCTATATCCTTTTTTTAAAACAAATTGGACTACCATATCCTCATATTTTGTACCTTTCGTCCTATTATTCATTCATCTCTGTTCTATACGCATTTTATGCTAAATTAAAACTTTTCCTGTGAATTGGCAATACCCCAAAACGCCTTATCATATCTTTATGGAATTTTGTTGGGTAACCCTTATGTGAATAAAATCCATACGATTTATAAAAAAAGTGTATAATCATCATATATCTATCTCGTAAGACCTTTGCCAGAATAGAAGCTGCAGCAACATTCAAGCTCTTTTGATCAGCTTTTACAAGTGATTCTGCTTTTTTAGTAATACCTTCTGGTAGTTTATTCCCATCAACTATTATTAAATCCGCTTGAGACTCCACTTTTTTTATAACATTCTTCATAGCAACCATTGTCGCATTATATATACCAATATCATCTATATCTTCACTTTTAATCCATGAAAATGTATAGAATAAACTCTGCTGCGTAATCCTTCCATACAAATATCTTCTCTTTTTATAGGATAGCTTTTTTGAATCATTAATCTCTTTTTTTAAATTCTCATCAATAACCTTAGGAAGCATTACACAAGCAACAACTAATGGTCCAGCTAATGCACCTCTTCCAACCTCATCTACCCCGGCAATATGTTCTAAACCTAAATATTCCTCAACTGGATTTTCCAAACTGTCTCTTCTCTTTAACCCTGAAAGACTTACCTTTTCTCTCTCTCAAATAATAAAGTTTGCTCCTTCTTACCTTTCCTCTCTTTACAATTTCTATTTTAGAAATATTAGGTGAATGAAGAGGAAAAATTTTCTCAACCCCAATACCATTTGAAATCTTCCTGACAGTAAAGCTTCTGTTTAAACCAGCTCCTGTAAAACCAATACATATACCCTGAAAAACTTGTGTTTTTTCTTTTTTACCTTCCTTTATAAGTAAATGTACCTTTAATGTATCCCCTACTCTAAAATCAGGAAGTTCCTTTTTCATTTGTTCTTGTTCTAACTGCCTTATAATATCCATTTACAACCTCCTCAATTATTGTTTTGTTTGCGTACTCTATATGTAGACCTTTCAAAAAATCTGGTCTATACTTATAAGTTAAAAAAATACTACTCCTTAATCTATTGATTTCAACTGCCTTGTGATTTCCTGAAAGCAGTACTTTCTTTACCTCTTTTTTTTCAAAAACTTTTGGCCTTGTATACACTGGATGACCTACGAAAGGCATTTTATACAATGAATCAGTTTTTATAGACTCTTCATTACCAACAACACCATCTATCAATCTAACAACGCCCTCTACAAGAATAGAAGTTGCAAAATCGCCACCTGCAATTACAAAATCACCAATGGAGAAAAATTCGTCAAAGTATTCAAATGAGCGTTCATCAACTCCTTTATACCGAGGATTGAAAATAAACAATGAACCTTTTTCCTTAATCCTCCTAATATCATTCTGAGTAAAAGATTTTCCTCTTACATCTGGCATCATTTTCCAATCACCTTCATCTACAATATTATCCATTGCTCTTTTTAAAACATCCACTTTTATTACCATGCCTCCTCCACCACCATAGGGAGTATCATCAATAGAACGATGGCGGTCAGTTGCAAAGTCTCTTATATTTGATATTTGCAAACTGACCGCCTTTTCTTTTATTGCCTGTTTTATAATCCCTATATTCTTAACTACTTCCCAGTATTCAGGTATTACTGTAAGTATTTTTACTCTGAACACACGAGGCGTGAGGGATCATATTTTTTAATTTATTCTAATATCTCTAATTGGGCTCTTTTGCCCTTCTTCATAGATGCAGCAGTAAGAATTGTCCTTATGGCCTTTGCCATTTTACCTTCTTTTCCGATAATCTTACCAAGATCGCCTTCGCCAACCTTTAATTCATATATTAGTGTCTTTTCTCCTGATACCTCTTTAATATTTACTTCGTCAGGATTATCAACCAGAGATTTTACAATCTTCTCAAGTAGTTCTTTCATCTTTAACCTCCATAGTTTTGTTACTTTGTTCACTTTGGGCCCCTAATAACTTCACTATTGATTTAACTCTGTTTGTCATTTGAGCCCCTTTTCCTAGCCAGTAAGTCAATCTGTCCGTATCCAGGGTATATTGATCTTTAACCCGTGGATTATAGTATCCTAATAGCTCTATATAAGCACCATCCCTTGCACGCCTCGAATCAGCTACTACAATCCTGTAAAATGGATGGTTCTTTGAGCCTAAGCGTCTCAGTCTTATTTTTACCACCGTGTCTCCTTTCTATTCATCATACAAATAACTATACACATTTTTTGTGATAAGTCAAGTATTAAAATCCTTTTTTATTTAAATAAACTCTCCTGATAAATTTTAAATGCTTTTTATAATATTGTTCCTTTAAAGAAGAAATTGTAACCCCCCTTGAAAGACTTGCATGTATAAAATGTTCTTTATCTATCATAATACCAATATGATCAGGCTGTACATTCTTAATTGAAAAAAATACCAGATCTCCCTCCCTTATATTATCTATTCTTACTGTATTCTTATATATTTCAGATACTGTACGGGGAATATCAATTCCAATTTTTTTATAAACGTACTGTACAAAACCTGAACAATCAAAACCTTCTTCAGGACTTTCTCCCCCATAAGTATATTTAACTCCTATGTATTGTTTACTAATTTCAATTATATCATTACCCTTTTTTATACTACTTCTATCAATATAGAAAGTCTGACTTTCTATGTCATTATTATAATCAATAGCTTTATCTATAAATATGCTATGCTTAGAAACACAAGAACTAAGAAATAGTATTAATAACCATAGCCACCAATTTCTTAAGTGTTTCAAAAACACCTATACCTTTTATTGCAACTGCTTCAAAATATGGAATTTTATTTTCTGGGTTAAGGATAGATTGCATCTCATCAACACTCATAATATTAGGCAAATCCCTTTTATTGTATTGAAGAACATAAGGAATATCATCAAGATTCTTATTAAAATGTGTAAGATTATCAGCAAGGTTTTTAAAACTATCAATGTTATCTTCTCTTCTCTCCTTCTGAGAATCAGCCACAAAGATTACGCCATCGGCACCTCTTAAGATAATTCTCCTGGAAGCATTATAAAACACCTGTCCTGGAACAGTATACAAATGAAGTCTTAATCTAAAACCTTTAATTTCGCCAACATCAAATGGCAGAAAATCAAAGAATAATGTTCTATCAAGTTCAGTAGCGAGAGTCAATAGTTTTCCTTTAGTTTTTTCTCCAACCTTACTGTAAATAAATTTCAAGTTTGTCGTCTTTCCACCTAAACCAGGACCGTAGTATACAATCTTAAGATTTATCTCTTTTGTAGTATAATTTACTAATGACATAAACTATCCGAATATCTTATCAAGTTCAGATTCAATATCTTCGGAAATTCCTTTCAAGCTTTCATCGAGAGGCTTATCCTGTACTTCTTCGGTAAATATCTTATCCAGTATCTTCGTTAGTTCCTCAGCTGCATTTTTAACTCTTACTCTTACTAAACCAAGGGTAGTCCTCTTATCAAAAATAACTCCCATAATAATACCGCGAGTAACACTTTGGAAATACAGATTCTTATTTTTACCTTGATGATAAAAAGTATTAAAATTCTCCTCACCAACAAGTATTGCTAATTGCGCTGCTGCAGAAAAATCTGCCGCAGACAAAGTAGCAAATGCTTCCAAATCAATACCCTCGGTATCTCCTGAGTTAGTAATTAAATTGCCGTCTCTGTCAATTAAAAAGACAGCATTCGCATCTGTTTGCTGTAACAGGGTATCAATATTTTCTTTGATTACCCTGAAACCTGTTTCAAACAACCTTATCCTATCAGTTAACATAATTTAACTCCTTTTGCCATTTATTTATCTCTTCCTGCTCTATACCACTTTTTCTAAGCAATGTTATCCACCTTTTTGCTATATCTCTCTTTATCTCTTCTATAAGATGTTCATTACCCGGCTTAAACAAATGCCTGAACCTTCCTTGAGGTTTTAAAAACTCCTCAACAGGTTTAAAAGAATAATTTCTGGGTTTATAATTCAGTTTATACGTCCCATCCTCATATTCGTATATAGGCCAAAACCCAGTTTCAACCGCTAATTTAGATAGTGTCATACCACTATCTTCTTTAATTGCCCATCCTGGTATACAAGGGGCAAGAATATTAATAAAGGTAGGGCCCTCTTTACTTAAAGCCTTTTCTACCTTCTTAATTAAATCCATATAAAATGCAGGTGTTGCTTGAGCAGCATAACTTGGCTCATGAGCTACAATAATCTCTGTAAGATCCTTTCGTGTTTGAATTTTACCTGGAATCTTACTACCAGCAGGAGAAGTTGTTGTATGTGCATGAAGCGGCGTAGCAGACGAACGTTGATAACCAGTATTCATATATCCCTCGTTATCATATGTAACATATAAGAAATCATGGCCTCTTTCTACTGCCCCGGAAAGAGACTGTAATCCAATATCGTAAGTACCTCCATCTCCACCGAAAGCAATAAATTTTATTTTCTTATTAATCTTCCCTTTTCTCTTAAGAGCCTTGTATGCTGCTTCTACTCCGGATATGGTTGCTGCTGAATTCTCAAATGCATTGTGTATCAAAGGGATACTCCATGCAGTATAAGGCATAATTGTTGATACAACCTCCATACATCCAGTAGCAATTGCTGAAACAATATATACATCTGGTTGTTTAGCAGTTAAAAGTACCTGCCTGATAGCTACAGCCGGTATACACCCTGCACATGCTCTATGGCCACTAACGAATCCCTCTGGTCTCTTTGTCAAATCTTTTAACGTTGCCATATTATCCTCCTCTTACACCAAGATAATTTATTAAATTATCAACTCTACCGTTCTTAAGAATAGTAAAAAGTTCATCATAAACACTTACAAGCTCTTCAATTTCTATATCTCTACCACCTAAACCGTATATATAGTTGTTCATTAAAGGTTTATTCTTCTCTTCATACATAACAGAACGAACCTCTCCAAACAAAGGGCCACCAAAGGCATTCATGGCATCTGATCTATCAAGAACAGCTAAAGCCTTAACATTTCTGACAGCTGATTTAATCGCCTCAACAGGTAATGGTCTAAAAACTCTACCGCGAATAAGACCAACCTTCTTACCCTTTTCTCTCAAATCATCAACAACTTCCTTTAAAGTATCAGCAGTCGAGCCTAAAGCCATAATCGCCACATCAGCATCATCTGTTCTATACTCCTCAATTACCGGATAGTATCTATTAAACAACTCACCGTATTCTTTAGCTACTTCCTCAATAATAGGTAGTGTTTTATTCATTGCATCTATCTCGCTTCTTTTATGTTCAAAAAAGTAATCCTGAAGGTCCAGAGGTCCAATAGTTCTTGGATTATCAACATCAAGTAAAGGATAAAGCGCCTTTCTATCCCCCAAGAAAGCTTTTACCTTATCATCATCAAGCACTTCCAATCTCTCCATACAATGTGAAATAATAAAAGCATCGGTTGAAACAATAACAGGCAAATTAGCTTTTTCAGCAATCTTTACTGCCTGAATCATACTATCATACGCCTCCTGACTATTGGCTGTATATATCTGTATCCAACCAGCATCCCTTGAACCCATTGTATCCGAATGGTCACAATGAATATTAATGGGAGCAGATAGTGCTCTGTTAACTAAACCTACGACTATTGGCAACCTGAGACCAGCAGCAATATAAAGAATTTCATGCATGAGAGCAAGTCCTTGAGAAGAGGTAGAGGTCATAACCCTTGCGCCAGCAGCAGATGCTCCAACACATGCAGACATAGCAGAATGTTCACTTTCTGTCGGTACAAACTCAGTATCTACCAGACCATCAGCCACATAGTTAGAAAATATCTGAACAATTTCTGTAGCTGGAGTAATTGGATACGCAGCTACTACATCAGGATTAATCTGTTTCATGGCATAAGCCATAGCCTCGTTTCCGGTTTTTGCAAGAATCATTTCTCCTCCCTTATCATTTCAATTGCATGTGCTGTTTTAGGACAAACACTTGCACAAACACCACATCCTTTACAATAATCATAGTTAAATCCCGTCATTTTTCCGTCTTTAACAATAACAGCAGCATCCGGGCAGGAAATCCAACACATAAGGCATTGTATACATTTCCCTTCATCCCAGACAGGTTTATTACTCCGCCAATCTCCAGTTTTAAAAGACAAACTGGTTGAAGACTTATCAATAACACATCCTATTGGCAGTTCTTGCCACTTTTCTTTCATGAAACTACCTCCTCAAATGCCTTCTTAATAGATTTTAAATTACCCTCAATAACATCCTTTCTTCCCCTGAACTTTTCATTAAGTTTCTTTTCTATGGATTTCATCATTTCATTAAAATCCAGAACACCGCTAACTTTAATCATAGCACCAAGCATCGGGGTATTAGGAACATTTCTTTTAATGAAATTCAAAGCAATACCAGTAGCATCAACAGTTGCAACTTTAATGCTTTCTGGAATACTGTATTTTTCTCGTATATGTTGTGGAGTATCCTGAGAATTAACAAGAATAATGCCATCATCTTTTAATCCCTCTAATACATTTACAGCCTCCATTAAAGAACTATCTAAAACAACAACAATATCAGGATGCTTTACTCTTGTATGAATTCTAATATTCTCATCACTTAATCTATTAAATGCCTGCACCGGAGCTCCTGTACGTTCAGGCCCGTATTCAGGAAAAGCCTGTATATATTTCCCAGTATACATTGCAGCTTCGCCAAAAAGCAATGCAGCTGTCTTGGCTCCCTGTCCTCCTCTACCATGCCACCTGATTTCAAAATATTTTCTCATTAGACCTCCTTAAATTCACCTTTTAATATTAATACTGCTTATTCTATTTTTCATCATTGTAATCAATTCTTTCATTCTATCCCCAACAGGTATATTTTTCTTTATCTTAAACTTAAACAAAACAAAATTAAAATACATATAATTATATTTTAAAAGCCTCTTTGAATGAGTTAAATAGTATGTGCAACTATCATTTAATAACAAAACATTTGAATACACAGTATCCCTGACGCTTGATAAAATATCAAGAGCCAGGAGCACCGGGTAATCATAAATATATCCATACTTCTTTGATACAAAATCATTAATATCCTCTAAATCAAAATATACATATTTAGCTACCTCATTATTTATAACATTTGAATACTGCTTATCACTTTTAGATAAGAACATGAGTACATCTAATTTTGATTTGTAACAGTATCTAAACCCATTTATTAAAAGATATGCAAGTTCTTTGTCATCTAAATCCATTGGCCTTACGTTAAAGACTGCCTCTCTATATGCTTTTCTATAAGTCTCTTTTAAAGTATCTACCAGGCTACCACCCTTTAAGACATAATAAAAAGCAGCAAAGCTCCTGACATCATAGCTTCTTGCCTCTTTTAAGATATTAAGGAAATCCTGTTTATCCAGATAATCATTTAAATATGAAAATCTGGGAAGATAATCAATACGCTCCCATACTTTATTAACAAGTAAGTCCTTCTCAATATCTATTCCGTCTTCTTTCCATGTTTCAATCGCTTCAAACAATACGTTATCATCTAATATAAATATCTTTCTCTTTAACTTCTTATAAATATCATAAAGAAAATAGAAAGTACGTCTTCCATTCTCAGCAATCCCGTTTAGAATATCTTCTGCTTCTATATTATAACTATAAATATCATCAACAATATCCTCTACAAGAAAATACTTTCCATATCTTACTGAGAAATATACTAAATCTTTTTTAAAATTGGTCTTTTTTAAATACAGTTTTATAAGCCGTGTCTTTGGATTTAACTTTACGAAAACACGCGTGAAATCCCTGCTATCAATATCATCCCATGTATAACTTTTTATATTTTCCAATAAATACTCTATGAGAACTATCCTATTTTTCTCTCCCAAAACAACAAGTCTGTCACGTAAAAGTGCCTTATTATCGTATATAGAACCCTCCACATCGTATTCAACCCCAAACAAAAAAACATACGGAATAAGTACTTTTTTAACCTCATTCCCAGATTCGTTAAATATTTGTATAAGTCTCTTTTTGCAAACCTTTTGTTCATCCTTACTACCATTTTCAAAAACTTCCATAAAATAATCTTCTAAACCATTCTTATAATTTGCATCCAGCTCTGTATTATTTATAAAGAATAAAGACAAAAAAATCATGAGGCCTTGGGTAACTTCCTTAAAAAGATAGGTTCTTCATTTTTTTCAATAACACCAGGCGTTATAATACATTCACTGTAATCCTTTTTCTCTGGTAATTCAAACATAATGTCAAGCATACTTTCTTCAAATATCGAACGTAATCCTCTCGCTCCTGTACCTCTATCTATTGCCTTCTTAACGACTTTTCTTAAAGCCTCATCAGTGATTGTAAGCTTAATACCTTCTATTTCAAAAAAATGCCTGTACTGTTCAACAATAGAATTTTCAGGCTCAGTCAAAATCTTTAATAATGTTTCTTCTCCCAGTGGCTTTAAAGTTGATATAACAGGTATTCTACCAACCAATTCAGGAATAAATCCGTACTTAATTAAATCTTCAGGTTCTACCATGGAAATGATTTCAGCACGGCTTAGTTTCTTTACTTCCCCTAAAACACTCTTAAACCCAATCTTGTTCTTTTTTAAACGTCTCATAATAATATCTTCCAGTCCATCAAAAGTTCCACCTAAGATAAACAGGATATGAGATGTATCCATTTTTATATATTTTTGTTCCGGATGTTTCCTACCCCCATGAGGAGGAACATTTGCAACTGTACCTTCAATAATTTTTAAAAGTGTCTGTTGAACACCTTCTCCTGATACATCTCTGGTTATAGAAGGAGAATCTGTTTTTCGCGCTATTTTGTCTATCTCATCAATATATATTATTCCTGTTTCAGCTCTTTTTACATCCATTCCAGCTGACTCTAAAAGCCTCAGCAGGATATTCTCAACATCCTCCCCAACATATCCCGCCTCTGTCAAAGGAGTCGCATCAGCTATCGCAAAAGGCACATTTAAGAATCTTGACATAGTTCTTGCAATCAATGTCTTTCCTGTACCAGTTGGGCCAATAAGCAATATATTACTCTTCTCAAGATTTATGCCTTTATCCTTTTTCATAAGTAATCTCTTATAATGATTGTATACTGACACCGAAATAGTCTTTTTTGCTCTTTCTTGAGAAATAATATATTTATCAAGGTATTTTTTAAATTGTCTTGGAGTAGGAAGGTCTTTCAACCCGAATTCAAAGGGATGAGAATCCTGTACCTTTTGGGCAGAAACAATATAATGAAATTTCTCAATACAATCCACACAAATACTACCATTTATATGAGTAACCCCACCTTCCTTATCTATATCCTTTCCACAAAAGATACATGTATTTTTTTGATATAAGCTTCTTTTATCCATTATTCCTCTCTCTTTAATACTTCATCTATAATCCCATACTCTTTTGCATCATCACTGGTCATAAAATAATCTCTCTCTACATCCTTTTCAATCTGTTCTAACAACTTACCTGTATGATTAGCCATTATTTCATTTAGTCTTTTTTTCATTCTAACAAGCTCCTTAGTCTGAATTTCTATATCGGTTGCTTGGCCTGATAGACCTGCAACATGAGGCTGATGAATCATTATTCTTGCATTAGGTAAAGCAAAACGCTTGGACTTTTTCCCTGCAGCCAAAAGCAACGCAGCAAAACTTGCAGCCATTCCTATACAAATTGTTGAAATATCCGGCTTTACGTATTGCATTGTATCATAAATAGCAAAGCCTGATGAAATAGAACCACCAGGGGAATTAATATAAAGATATATGTCCTTTTCACTGTCTTCTGCTTCAAGAAATAATAACTGAGCAACAACAAGATTTGCCACAACATCATCAATAGGTGAACCTATAAAGATTATTCTTTCCTTTAAAAGCCTTGAATAAATATCATAAGCTCTTTCACCTCTGCCTGTCTGTTCAATTACTATTGGGATGTACAATTACACCTCCTTTAATCCTGACCCTTTCTTTTAAGAAATCAAAAAGTTTCTCATTATCAATCTCTTGTTTTCCTTCTTTATTATTTCTAATAAAACCTTCTTTCTCTGCTATTCTCGTAAGTATTATATCTTTCTTTAAGATTCTCTCCATACTTTCAGTAAACTTTTTCTTGGCCTCTTCATCTTCAAATTTCCCATTCCCAATATTCAGCAAAGAAGGAGGCAGTGAAAATTTGTTTATTTTTATAAGAGAATCAATTATTTTCTCTTCTGTTTCTCTCCTCTTCTCTTTATCAAGTAACTCCTGTGCCTCTTTCTCCACTGCTTCATTAAATTCTTCTAAAGATTTATATCCAAGTTCTTCAATTATGTCTTTTGTAATTTCAGGGACCTTCAAAGTCTTTATCGAGATAATCTTAATCTTCTGTTTAAGCTTCTTAGACTTTAAATCGTCATAATCAAAATCAGCTGGATATTCCACCTCTGCCTCAAATTCTTCACCTTTCTTCTTACCCTGTAAGATTTTATCCCATATCACAGGCATCAAACCGCTGCCTATTTCAACAAAAAAGCTATGAGAGGAATTATCAACTTCTACATTAACAATATCCTTTATTTTAACAGGCCCCTCAGTTTCTATGTAATCGGAAAATTCAGATAATAATTTTTCTCGTACCTTTCTTTTATATTCGTCTATAGAAGGCGTAAAGACTTCGTCAATTTCTATATCATCGTAGCGTAAATCTTTTAACGTAGGTATAATTTCCATTTCAATCCCAAAACGTAATTCATTTTCTTCTATAAAATTCCAGTAAGAAATTGTGGGTCTGGTTACAGGAGTTATCTTTCGTTCCTCTGCAACCTTTTCAAGAGACTGACTTGCGAATTCTGAAACTATCTGTTCCTTTAGTCCTTCTCCTAATTTTTTCTCTATTACATAATCAGGAACTCGTCCTTTTCTAAAACCAGGGACTATAAAGGTTTTATCTGATTTAATTTTAGCAATAATTTCTTTCTTTTTCTTCTCAATCTCGTCTTTCGCAACCTTTACCTCAATATCCATCAAATAATCGTTCTTTTCGTTTATTCTATATTCCAAATCATCTATGCGGGGAGGGGGACTTGAACCCCCACGGTTATAACCACTGGATCCTAAATCCAGCGCGTCTCCCTATTCCGCCATCCCCGCTCTCTTATCACTCAATTCATCCTATAAGTATATATATATTTATAAGAAAGTCAAGGATTATTTATAAATGTTTTTATCAAAAAACAACTCAACTAAAGCATCCTTATTCAGAAAATTTAAACCTAATATACATGCCCTGCTCACGAACATTTCCATAAGTATCAGTTTTATTATCTACAACAAGCATTCTGAAATGACCTTCATCTTTAAATCCTCCCACTGCAACAGAAGCTCCACCTCCACCTGTAGAACCTCTCTCGAAAACAATCAATATATTGCCGTTACCATCATAATCATAAGGGGTAGAGAAATCAAAATCATGCCACTGTCTTAAATCAGTATCCTTATAACCATAAGTTAAAGAAGAACTCTCCAATACCAGAATTGGGCTCTTGCCTTCATAATTCACCGAAAGAGTGTCGTTAAGCTTATCTGAATTTACCTGAAGTATATAGATTTTGAAATCAGAAAACTCTCTTTCAAAAGAAGTAGTAGCCCAGGTTGATATACCTGTTATCTTGCCTGTTCTTCCTATTTCACTGTTAAAATATAACAGTTGCGTAATTTTGTAAGTCTCAGCAGCTCCACCGAAAGGTGCCCATAGATCTATAGAATCGTTTCCTATCTCTACATAAGAAGTATCAGAGTTACCCCCACCATTTTTGTTAACCAATATATTTATACTCGCAGATGATGAAGCCCCATGAGTATCCGTAACATTTACAGAAATTGTATATGTTTGCTCTCCCTCTATATCAGGAGATGTCCAGACAACACTATCCTTTGATGTTATATCAAAAGAGCCGCCGGTTGCTGACCAACTATAAGAAAGAGAATCATTATCAGGGTCACTGCATACAGCGAAAAGATTAACTTCTTCATTCACACTCACCTCTGTTGCAGAAGCAATAATAACAGGTGTTGCTGGCGATTGATTGCTTGGTATTTCTGCACATGAAGAAAAAATCAATACCAATAATAAAACAAAATATGCTCTTATTATATTTCTTCTCACACTATCCTCCTTGTTAGATTGTTATTAATGCTAATTATGGACTAAGCTCCGGATTTTAGCACTTTATAATACAAGAGAGTAACATTATTTTATAATAAAGCACTCCACAATATATACTTTAGTTTAAATACGCTGAACTTTAAAAGAGTATATATATATTTATAAGAAAGTCAAGGATTATTTTCTAAAGAAATGTGATAAAAAGATTTATATAAATATAAACCTGCTTACTATAAGACTTTTATGTGGAGGGGATTAATCCCCTCCACATAAAAAATATCTTACACTACTCCAAAGGCTACCATAGCCTTTGCAACCTTCAAAAATCCTGCTATATTTGCACCTGTCAAAAGATCACCAGGTCTTCCATATGCCTCAGCTGCTTCAACTGAAGACTTATGTATACTCTTCATAATATTCTTCAGTCTATTATCAACCTCTTCCCTTGTCCATGCATACCTGAGGCTATTCTGACTCATCTCTAACCCTGATACAGCTACTCCACCAGCATTTGCAGCTTTAGCCGGACCATAAAGAACTCCATTATCCTGAAAAACCTTTATAGCATCAAGCGTTGAAGGCATATTAGCTCCTTCAGCAACTGCTATAGTACCAACCCTAACTAAGGCTTCTGCATGATCCTTGTGAATCTCATTCTGGGTAGCACCTGGCAATGCCACATCTACCTTTAATCCCTCATCTCTTATAACATCCCATACAGATTTGCCTTCATAGTAAGGAACATTAAATTTATCTGCATATTCTTTAATTCTTCCTCTTCTTACGTTCTTAAGGTCCATTAAGAAATTCCATTTCTCTCCCTTAACACCATCCATATCAACAATTGTTCCATTTGAATCAGACAGGGTAATTACTTTACCACCAAGCTGATTAACCTTCTCAATAGTATATTGTGCAACATTACCTGAGCCACTTGTAACAACAACCTTTCCGTTAAAATCCATTCCTTTTGTAGCAAGCATCTCAGCTGCAAAGTACACAACCCCATATCCTGTTGCCTCTGGTCTTATTAAGCTTCCTCCGTATTCTAAGGCTTTTCCTGTAAGAACTCCTGTATGCTCATTAACAATCTTCTTATAATAACCATACATATAGCCAATCTCCCTGCCACCAACGCCTATATCACCAGCAGGAACATCAGTATCAGGACCAATATGTCTATAAAGTTCACGCATAAAGGCATAACAAAATCTCATAACTTCACTGTCTGTTTTCCCTTTTGGATTAAAATCTGAGCCACCCTTTGCTCCACCCATTGGTAATGTTGTCAAAGAATTCTTGAAAATCTGCTCAAAACCAAGAAATTTAATTATTCCAAGATAAACAGAAGGATGAAATCTTAAACCACCTTTATATGGGCCTATTGAGCCATTAAACTGTACTCTAAAGCCTCTATTTATATGAATCTCACCTTTATCATCTTCCCAGGGAACCCTAAACATAACAACCCTATCAGGTTCTACAATCCTATCATAAATTTTTGCCTTTATAAATTCAGGATGTTTCTCTTCTGTTGGTTTTAATGTTGTTAAAACCTCTTCTACTGCCTGAATAAATTCTGGCTGCCCCTTATCTTTTTCCTTTACTTTCGCGATTACTTCATCTATTATAGACATATAATAAGCCTCCTTTTTATTTTAATACACAAGTCATCAGAAAACATTCTTTGCTCTGAGAGAAACATTTCTTAGGGAAGAAACCCCTGAAACTCTGCTTAACCTCATTGAATGAATCAAAAGGTTATTGAAAATTACTAATGGCAACACACCACATTTTTGATACCATTTTGTTTAGGGGCATTCATTAATTCAGGTTAACAGAACCAAAATCAAGCTTTGTTCAGATATTCTACATAAAATATGTCTGTCATGATACTGTATATTTGTTTGATAAACAGTCACAGAATTAAATATGATTATGATTTTACTGAAAATGGTCATTAACTGTAACAATCAGAATAAAGGGTGACATGAACACACTTGTTATTGGCTTGGCCTGTATTCAAATACAGATTTTTCTTTATTGAAACTCTTTCTGGTCAATGTTCTTAAAACATATTTTCTATATTCAGATGGCTGCAGAGGTTGAAGGAGACAAGGAGCCACGAGAGATTCTCTTGGCATCTTTCCATCAAACAGAACAGCTGACTTGCCTCATTAATAAGAGCCTTAGTCACACACCAGGTGGAGACATCGCTGATCTAGTGTCACCATCTTCCACTTCTGAGCCAGGGCCATCTAGTGGTGGTGTGAAAAACAATGATACAGGCGTCTGCGAAGGCAGTGGGGAGGGGTCAAGGACGTTATCTGTTAC
>JALVRC010000032.1 GCA_027025255.1 Caldifarciminota bacterium | reverse complement strand
TATCAATGGAAAACTTTTCATAAGATTTTATTATATATAAAAAGCATGTAAAGTCAAGAAAATATAAGGACAAATACTCACATAAATTAATTATATTTATCTATGCACAATTCTAATAGATAAAAAATGCTTTTAAATGCAAACTTTTATATTGATATCTATTTAAAAATACATATAATACATCAATGTATGAAAGAGTGCTTATTCTGGGAAGTACTGGTTTTATTGGAAGCTATCTTATTAAGGAATTTTCTAAAAAGTATCCCCTCAGGGCATTTGTTGAAAAAAGCGATTTTATCGGTTTAAAATTTCTAAAACAAACAAATGTTGAGCTCTTTGCAGGAGATATATTTATTAGAGACGATGTAGCCAATGCCCTTAAAAATATAGATGCTGTTATTTACGCTGCTGGTTCTGCTCGTTTTACAAAAGAATATAAAGAGAATTACAATGAAAACGTTGCCATGCTCAACTCCTTTTTAGATGTGTTAAAAAATAGCACAGTAAAAAGGTTTATATATATAAGCACTGTTGGTGTTCTTGGAGAGTCCCTTTCTAAAGATGAAACATCTCCATACGCCCCTGACAATACTGCCTATTCAAAGACAAAAACAATTGCAGAGAAAATGCTTTTTAAGACCATGCAAGACATAAACACAGAAACAATTATCGCTCGTCCCTCTCTTGTATACGGACTTCCACTTATAAAAAGACCTTTTTCTCTCTACGGCGGGGCAACGCCTTTACCCATAATGATAAATTTCATATACAGGGGTTTTTATGTCTTTGTTAAGAAAAATGTAGTGATGCAGTGGATTCACGTAGAAGATTTAGCAAAAATGATATTACAAATATTTAAAACAGGAAAGAATGGAGAAATTTTTATCCTCGCTGCTCCAGAACCTATAAAGATAGAGAAAATCGTTCTTTTAATCAAGGATTATCTAAAAAAGGAAAACGTTTCCATGCTTTATGTTCCCTACTTCATTTCAAAACTAATAGGCGCTCTGATAAAAATCTCTTCTAAGGCTTTTAATAAAACACCTCTTATTACTGATGATGTAATAACTGCTCTTAAAACATCAAGGGTTTTTAACAATTTACACTCAATTGAGCGATTGGGATACAGAAATTTTAAGGATTTTGAAAAAGAGCTTTTCTTTCTTGTAAAGGCTATAAAACCAATGCTTCCAAAGCCAATGCTCTATATTTAACCTTTCAATCCCTTTTAAAAATAAATCTAATGTAAGGTTTTTCTTCTCTTATACTACCTTTCTCAAAAGGGTCTTTCGTTCTTAACATGCATGGATAGGAGGAAGAGAAATAGTATATTTCACCTGAAGTCTCTCCTTGAGAGCTAAGAAGTCTTTTAAATATAACAATAAGGTCTTTACCTGTATAGTAAAAATCTTTTGTAAAATATATATCCTTCCAGTTATTCACAAATGTATCCTCAAGATAGTAATCTTCACTATAATAAACCTCTGTTAAATGCTCATCTACATTCTCATAAAACATGTTAGAAAGACTATCTCTGTGCTGCTCACTTATATATACCGTAAAGGCAGTGTAATGCTTTGAGCCTGACTTTGAAGGCATTACTGATATACCAGTTAAAGTACCTGTTTTTGATAGTTCTTCTCTTTTATAAAGATACTGAACATAAAGACTTGTATCATAAGCAAAAGGCTCCTTTTTAAAAAATGCACTATCTCCAACAACAATATAATCCATTATTAGAGAGCTATTATTTACAACAATATATAAAGAATCTTCATCAACAATTCTATCCTTCTCTATCACAAAAGCCTTTATCGTAACCTTTATATTTGTAAGATCCTTTGCGTACCAGATAACATTTTCACCTGTATCTATGTTAAACATGCCTTTATTAGCCTGCCACTGTATCTTATCTACTATAAAACCTGGCTTTATAACACAAACCAAAGACACACTATCATTCAAACCAAGAGTATCTTTTGAAACTAAAATTCGTTCTATAACTCTTCCATTTTGAGAACAATAAACAAAGAATAAAAATATTATAAAAAGGCCCGCTTTTTTCATTAACAAACCTCCATATTAAAAAACAAACACGGTTATAAAAAGTGCAAAAACAATTGCCGCAACAGAAGGGATCAGCCATTTGTAAACTTCTCCCCACTGAGCCCTGTAGTATTCCTTTGTCAAAACAAGGCATAGATGAGCAGGGGAGAGTAAAACACCAGCAAAACCAGCAACATAAGAAAAAGACATCAGTTTAATATCACCGTGTATAAAAGGCAAAAGTACAGGGAAAGCAATCCCAGCATAAGCCTGATTAACACCTGTCAAAAAACCTACAATAAAAGGTAGAATAAAAACAAAACCATACAAAAGGAGATTACTCTCTGAAACAAAAGCAAATCCCTCAAGTGCATGAGTGAAAAATAAGAGCTTTTTAAAGTACATAACAGAAAAAAGGATTAAAATTATTTCTATGTTTAAGCCGTATTTTAAAACCTTTTTTATATCCTGTCTTTTTATTGGAAAAAATAGATACGAAAGAATAAGAAGAGCAATAAGTAAATACAAGATCTCTACTCTCAATATAATCACGGAAAGTAAAAAAACAAGAACAAGCAACGAAATAATAATAAAATCCTTTTGTTCCTTTTTAGTCAGCTCCTCATGTACGTATGTAAAAGATTTTTTAGGATAGATAAGCATAAAAATAATGCCTACAGCTACTGCAATAAGTGTATAATGTAATTGGACAAAAACAAACCTCTGAAGTGAAACCTCGTATATGGCAATTGCAAGTATTATACCTGGATACAAAGGCCAATCATACTCCCAGAGGTGTCTAAACCAGAAGTTTATATACGTAAGAAACCCTTTTGAGTAGCCCCTGTGCTTACTTGATTCTTTAACAAGCGGAGCAGTAAACAATGCTCCACCTGGCATAGGTAAAAGACCTACTAACATAGGAGGGAGGATAATTCCCAGGATACTTCCTTTAAAGAATTTCATTATTCCCTTCCCGAAACCCTTTAATGCACCGGATTGCTCATACAAACTCCCCACAAATCTAATAAGAATAACAATAAGTAAAAGTCTTACAGTTATCCAATCCACTAAAGTTAAATAAACTAAACGAAAAAAATCTATTACATATACACCATGCAAAAGACCTGTTAACAAAGCCCCTGCAAAAAGTATAATATAAAGCCTTGCTTTTATTATCATTAAAATGATAATAAAAGCAAGGACAATACTAATTATCAGCTCATTTGTCAACTACTTCAAGCTCTTTTATAATTCTGTCTATTATCTCTTTAAATGCTTTTCCTGATTCAACGTCGGGATTCTCCAATAGATAGGGTTCCCCTTTATCAGCAGAGGATACAATATTAGGATCTAAAGGTATGGAACCAAGAAATGGTACACCTAAATCTTTTGCTGCTCTCTCTCCTCCACCGCTTTTAAATATATCAGTCCTTGCTCCACACTTTGGGCAAACAAATCCACTCATATTCTCTATTATACCCAGTACAGGTAGGTTCATTCTCTGTGAAAACAAAACAGCCTTTCTTGAGTCCATAAGTGCAACATCCTGTGGTGTTGTAACAATTATTGTGCCATCAATATCCGGAATTGTTTGAGCTGTGGAAAGTATTTCATCCCCTGTTCCTGGAGGTGAATCAATAACCAGAAAATGAAGGTTCCCCCATTCAACATCCTTAACAAATTGTTTTATCATGGATGTTTTTAAAGGTCCTCTCCATATAACTGGCTGATCCGGATTCTCTATTAAAAAACCCATAGAAACAAGATGTAAATTATCACTTACCTTTACAGGAATAATTTTTTTATCCTTTGCATACAATTTCTGTGTCTCTACTCCCAACATCTTAGGTAGATTTGGACCATGAATATCTACATCCATAAGCCCTGTTTTGTACCCAAGATTTGCCATCATTATTCCAAGATTGGCAGCAACAGTTGATTTCCCTACACCACCTTTTCCACTCATAACAAGCAATTTTTTGCCTATTTTATCAAGAGCTTCTCTTATTGCCTGCTCTTCATCTGTTTTCTCTTTTGCTTTTCCTGCATTAAGATATAGTTTCTTATCCACCCTTCCTCCTTTTATTTACTCTTTAAACATTTCTTTATTATTTCAATCTTTCTACCTGTACTTCCTCTATCAAACATTAACACCCCCTGACAAGCTTGATAATATAACTAAAAACAAAGAAAACACTTAACTCCTTACTACCTTTTCTCTTTTATCCTCTGTATACACGTTCCTTGTATCAACTATCAATGTTAATTTCTCATACAATGCAGCATAGTCAATATTTGAGTGATTCGTTATCACAACTCCTACATCGTATTTACTCAAATCTTCTTTAGATATATCCACGCTCTCTTTTGTATAATTATACTGTCTTGTTTTTGGCAATACAGGTAAGTAAGGGTCATAATAATCAACATCTGCTCCATTTTTTAAAAGTATTTCCATTATTTTTAATGAAGGGGACTCTCTCATATCATCTACATCTGGCTTATAAGACATTCCTATCAAAAGAACTCTACTACCATTTACACTTTTCTTAACACTATTTAACGCATGGGTAATCTTATCGTAAACAAAGTAAGGCATATAATTAAGAACTTCTCCCGCTAATTCAATAAAACGAGTGTTAAGCTCATACTCTCTTGCCTTATATGTTAGATAGAAAGGATCTATGGGAATGCAATGCCCACCAAGCCCAGGACCAGGCCAAAAAGGCATAAAACCAAACGGTTTTGTACTTGCTGCTTTTATAACCTCCCATACATCAATACCCATTCTATCAAGAATTATCTTTAATTCATTTACAAGAGCAATATTCACTGCTCTGAAAACGTTTTCAAATATCTTTGTTGCTTCTGCTGCCTCAGCTGACGAGACAGGAACAGTTTTAACTACTATCTCATTGTAAAGGGCTACGGCTATGTCTCTTGAAAGCTTTCCTTTAGCTCCTACAACCTTTGGGATTGTCTCTGTGGTATAATTTGGGTTATTAGGGTCCTCTCTTTCTGGAGAATATGCAAGGTAAAAATCTTTATGTGCAGTTAAAGAAGAACCCTGTTCAAGAATAGGTCTTAATACCTCCTCTGTTGTTCCGGGATATGTTGATGATTCAAGTATAACTATCTGCCCTTTTTTTAAATACCTGGAGATTATTTTTCCGCTTTTTGTGATAAAAGAAAGATCAGGATTTCTAAACTTATCAAGTGGAGTTGGAAGACAGATAAGGATGGCATCACATTCCTTTATAAGACTGAAGTCATCTGTCGGATTAAACCTTTGTTCTATTCTCGCTTTTTTAATTCTTTCTGGCAAAATGTGTTTGATATAGCTCTGACCTTTTTTTAGTTTCTCTATTTTTGTACTGTCTATATCAAAACCAATGGTTTTAAAACCTTTTTCTGTAAAGGTTAAAACTAATGGCAGGCCTACGTATCCCATACCTATAATACCTACCACTGCTTCTTTTTTCTTAATTTTTTCTATCTTATTCATAAATCCTCTATTACAGTTATTCCGGGCAATTTTTCTCCTTCCAAAACCTTTAACGATGCTCCACCACCTGTAGAAAGATGTGTAAAGAATTTATCAAATTTTAACTTCCTTACCATTGATACAGTATCACCGCCGCCAGCAGCAATATAAGCATCCCTTACGTTCTCTAACCCTTCTCCTAACTCTAAAGAACCATGTGAGAACTGTTCTTCTTCATACACTCCTAAAGGTCCAGCCCATATAATAGTTTTTGCCTTATAAAAGAACTTTAAGTATTCTTCAACCGTGTTAGGACCAATATCAAAGCAACCTACATTTGAAGGAATATTATCTCTTTTAATAATCTCTGTTTTTTTAGACTTAATATCCTTTGCTGAAACAAAATCAACCGGAATTTTAACCTTTTTTATATCTACATCCTTTACTCTATTCAAAAGATCTTCTTCAAAGGGAGATAACCCAATATTTTCACCGTGTGCCTTCATTATTGTAAAAGGAAGACCTCCTCCCAACAAAATGTGGTCAAATTTCTCCTGTAAATAAAAAATAGCTGTCAGTTTATCAGAAATCTTTTTGCCACCAAGTACAGCAACTGCTGGATGTTCAAGATTTTCATTAACCCTTCTTGCAAATTCAAGCTCTTCCATCATTAAAAAACCAGCAACAATTTCTTTAGCATAATTCTTAACCCCGTATACAGACGCATGTTTTCTGTGAGCCACACTAAATGCATCCATTATATAAATATCGCCCATAGAAGCAAGAATCTTAGAAAAAGAAGGCTCATTTTTAACTTCACCCGGATTAAATCTTAAATTATCCATAAGTACAAGCCCTTCTTGAGGAAGATTTGATATAGTGGAATTTTCTATTGGACCTTTAATAAATATAACCTTTTTGCCAATAATTTTTTCAAACCTTTCTTTTACAGGGAAAAGGGACATTGCCTCTTCAAAACCTTTTGGTCTTCCTAAGTGAGAAAGAATTACAATTCTCTTTGCCCCTCTATCAAGACAATATTTTATTGTGGGAGCTTCACTCGTAATCCTAAAATCATCCATTAATTTGCCTTCCCACAAAGGAACATTGAAATCTACTCTAATTACAACATTCTTGCCCTCTAAATTAATATCTTTGATTGTTTTTTTCATAAATAT